>CANFNO010000100.1 GCA_947447845.1 Burkholderiales bacterium
GGTGGCATCCGCATGCTGGAAGTCACGCTGCGCACGCCCCAGGCATTGGCCTGTATCGAAGCCATCGCGCGCGAAGTGCCCGAAGCCGTGGTCGGTGCTGGCACCGTACGCACCAAGGCCGATGCGCAGGCAGCCGCCAATGCGGGTTCACGCTTCGCGGTGAGCCCTGGCTATACCAGTGCCGTGGGTCAGGCTTGCCGCGATGCCGGTCTGGCGCTGTTGCCCGGTGTGGCAAGTGGCAGCGAAATCATGATGGCGCAGGAAGACGGGTTTACCGAACTGAAGTTTTTCCCCGCCATGCAAGCGGGCGGTCCGGCCATGCTCAAGGCCTGGAGTGGCCCTTTCTTTGACGTACGCTTTTGCCCAACTGGTGGTGTCACGCTACAAAACGCGTCAGAGTTCCTGGCGCTGCCCAATGTGGTTTGCGTCGGTGGTTCTTGGTTGGTGCCAGCGGATGCCGTGGCTTCCGGAGATTGGGCTCGCGTGACAGCGCTGGCTCAAGCGACGCGTGCGCTGCGGAAATAACGATTTGCGCTAACGGGCTAAATCAAGTTCCGCGCAGCTGCAAGTCGATATTGGCGCTTCATTAGCGCGGTATTCCCGACCTATCACGTTGCCGGCTTTGTTGGTGAAATTGCCAACCCAGGTGCGTAAGCAGCGCCGCAAACACAATCGATCCGCCGATTAAAGTGCGGGCGCTCGGCACCTCGCCATGAATGAGCCATACCCAGATCGGGCCTAGCACCGGCTCGGCAGTGCCAATCAGGGCCGCAAGGGCTGAGGGCAGGAGGCGCGCGCCGCTAACAAATAGTGCCATCCCCAAGCCCAGGTTCGCCGCACCAAACAGGAAAAGCAGTCCGAAGTCAGTTGCGCTGACACTGAAGTTTTTCACCATGCTCCCGGCTACCACTGCGGCAATCAAGGTGCCGAGACAAACAGCCGGCATCATGGCGACTTCGGAATGCCTGCGCGTGATCACTGTTGCGCAGGCAAATACCACAGCGATGAGCAACGCCAGGCCATCTCCAATGGGGGAAACCGTACCCCCGAGGGAGGACGACACCATGATGGCCACACCCGCAATCACGCAGGCAATTGCTATCCAGGTGGCCAGAGTGACCTTTTCGCGAAATAGCAAAAACCCCAGCAGCGCGGCAATCAGTGGCACGCCGGCCTGCATCAGCAGTACGTTGGCCACGGTGGTGTAAGAAAGCGCCACAACAAAGCTGGTGGATGCAGTGGCGAAGCAGAGGGCGACACCCAAGCCGGCCAAACCCATGGCCCTGAACAACTGCTTGGTACCTGCTGGGCCATGCTTGTACAGCATGAAGGCCAGCAAAAATCCGAACGCAAAAACCGAGCGCCAGAAAACAGTGACCCAGCTGTCGCTGATTTGCAAGAAACGCGCTATGGCGCCACCAAAACTCCAAGCCGCAGCCGATCCAAAAACCAGCAGCGCGCCGCGGCGTTCTGTCTGCATTGCAGAACGTGGGCTTAAGCGCCGCGTTGGATCAATTCAATTTTGTAACCGTCGGGATCCGTTACAAAAGCGATGATGGTATTGCCGCCTTTGACCGGGCCCGCTTCGCGGGTGACATTGCCGCCGGCAGCCTTGATACGCTCGCAATCGGCGTATGCATCTTTGACGCCCAAGGCAATGTGGCCATAGGCCGTTCCCATGTCGTATTGTTCTACGCCCCAGTTGTAGGTAAGTTCAATTTCCGCCTGGGCCGGATTGGCTTCATAACCGAGAAAGGCCAGCGTGTATTTGTATTCGGGATTCTCGGAAGTACGCAGAAGTTTCATGCCCAGCACTTGGGTATAAAAGTCGATGGAGCGTTGGAGGTTGCCGACGCGCAGCATGGTGTGAAGTATTCTCATGCGCCAGATTGTGGCGCAATTTATCCAGCCTTGCTGGCACTGTTGCAGAATGGCAGCTAGCTATTTGCTTCACCTTTTTAGGCCCGACATGACCAGTATTACCCAAGTTGTTTTGTTTACCGACACCGACGGACGTGCCCGTTTCCGTGAAGAGCAAGTACCGCTTTTGCAGGGCAACCCGCAGTCAATGCTGTCTGACGTGTTCGCGTCAGGAGGTTTTCAACTGCGCTGGAGTCCCGTTGGATTTCGCAGCACTTTTCATTGCACCGGTGCCCCGCAATGGGTTTTTATCCTGGGTGGCCAGATGGAGATCGGCATTCAGGGTGGCGTGTCGCGCATCTTTAAACCAGGCGAGCATTTTTACTCAGCTGACTTGCTGCCTGAGGGCGCTGTTTTCGATCCACTGGTGCACGGTCACTGGAGTCGCCAGGTTGGCCCCGACCCTCTGCAGACATTATTTGTGCGCGGCTAGTTCCGCGCTCAGGTCGCTACTTCAGCGTCTAATTTGCATGGAGCGCACCATGCTATTGATGGATGAAACCAATTCCGGCAGATGAACAAACTCGGGGAGCCGGGCAAGTGCGGGAAGTTGAAGATACGACTGCAGATGAAAGAATTCGGGGCCCTGGTCTTGTTCCAGGTTGTACGCAGCCAAGTCCTTCACCTCCCCGTGCGCCAGCTTTTCACCCAGCCTGGCACAGAAATAACAGAATGCCATGCGGCTTGCACGCTGTACTTGTGTCTGGTCGTAGGGCGTGATCAATACCAGATCGATATCGCGCACCTTGTCGATGATGCTTTGGGGTAGTTCCCAACTTTGCATCAGAAGACTGCCAATCTCGGCCGCACATAAACCCAGATGCTCCTGTTCAACACGGCTGCGCTCCAGCAGTCCACGGGTTGCCATCGAAAGAACCAAGTCCTTGCGCAATAGAGAGTGGCTGGCCACCGGTCCCAAAAAGGAAAGCACCACTTGCGTGACCAGCGTGCCGGGTTCGGGTAATTGCAACAGCTGCGCAAGTTTGAAACACAGTTCACTGGCAAAAGCGCTGGCATTCCACAGGCGGTCAAAAATGCGTTTGATTTCCGGATCGGTCGATTGAAACGATTCGTCCAGCATGTACTGCAGGCAGATGCCACGCACCGTGTTCATGCCAAGAAAGGTCACTGCCTGGCCGATGCTGCCAAGCGGCGCCTTTAGTCCGTAGAAAGGTGAGTTCACCGTCACCAGAACCTTGGCGGCAACCTGCGGCTCTGCAATCACCATTTCGCTGAGTTGGGCGGTGTTCGCGTCAGCCAGAAATTCGGGCGATACCAGCTTGTGCAGCGCGTGAGGGGGCCGTGGAATACGACTCAACATGGCCATGATGGCTGCGGCGTCTGCGCTTGGAAGATCTGCGCCACGGGTCAGAGAAAAATTCCGCAACATGGCGCTAATTTGGGGACTGGCCAGGCGCACGATGGGTCGCAGACTGGACTTGATTTCCGCCTCGGCTGGCGCCGTGCGTTCTGCCTGCGGCGCAGGCACTACCTTCTGTTGCAATGGTTTGGGCGCAGTGGGGTCGCGCTTTTTCTTAAGTAGAAAAAGCACCGCCACTGCAGCCACTACAGCCAACAACAGAGAAATATAGTTCAACGCAATCGCTCCCATTGCTCTGGGTGACATGCACTCCAGACATTGACAGCGATTTTGACCGACTTAGCGCCTCGCGGCGCTGATTTTTATCGGTTGGAGCCGCCGCCGGGGCCGCGCGGTCCGCGCGGTCCGTTGCTCGGGCCGCCACCACCGTAGCCGCCACCGCTGCGGGCACCGCCGCCGCCGTAGCCGCCACCGCCACCGCCACCATTGCGGTTTCCACCGCCGTAATTGCGGCGTGCGCCGCGCTCGGCCATCATGTCGACGCTTGTGCGCATAGGGTCAGGCTGACCAGCTGGAGGGCGCGGTTCACGTGGCTCATTGGCATAGCCTGCGGGCTGTTGTGGCATTCCATTGCCCATAGGACGGCCACGTCCCTGGCCTTGTGGCGGGCGTGCACCCTGCGGACGCGGCGGTTGGAATTCACCACTGCGATCATTGCGGTCATTTCGATCGTTGCGCGGAGCGCCAGCACCTTGGCCACCGGCGCTACGGCCACGGCCCGCACCCTGGCCACCACGTCCAGCACCACCACCACCCGAGCCAGCCTTGTTGTCACGCACGCGCGTCAACATCTCCGTGCGTGCGGCCTTCGCAGCGGCCTGCATCACATCGCGGCTTGGCGGCTTGCCTGCGCCACCCCAGATTGTCTGGCGGCCCATGGCAATAGGTTCGCCTTTTTCGCCCGGTTCAGGTCCAAAGCCTTCGACGATCTTGACTTCGATGTTTTGCTTGGTGAAACGCTCGATGTCTTGCATAAAGCCTTCTTCGTCCATGCACACCAGGTTGATCGCAGCGCCGTCGGCGCCAGCACGACCGGTGCGGCCAATGCGGTGCACATAGTCTTCGCTGACGTTGGGGATTTCGTAGTTCACCACGTGTGGCAGGTCGTCGATGTCAATGCCGCGGGCCGCAATGTCGGTGGCGACCAGTGCGCGCACATCGCCGCTCTTGAAGCCTGCAAGCGCTTGCGTACGGGCGGCCTGGCTTTTGTTGCCATGCAGGGCCATGGCACTGATGCCGTTCTTTTCGAGGAACTCGGCCACGTTGTTGGCGCCGAACTTGGTGCGGGTGAACACCAGAACTTGGCTCCAGTTGTTCTCGTTGATGATGTGCGCCAGAAGCGCTTTCTTCTTGCCGCGACCAACCGGGTGGATTACCTGAGTGATGCGTTGTACCGTCGTATTGCGTGGTGTGACTTGCACACTTTGCGGGTTTTTCAGAAGGTTGTTGGCAAGGTCGCGAATTTCATCACTGAAGGTGGCGGAGAACAACAAGCTTTGCTTTTCTTTTGGCACCAAGGCCAGAACCTTCTTCACGTCATGGATAAAGCCCATGTCGAGCATTCGGTCAGCTTCATCGAGCACCAGCATTTGCACTTGGCCCAGATCCAGCATGCCTTGTTGCTGCAGATCCAGCAGGCGTCCCGGCGTTGCCACCAGAATATCCACGCCCTTTTTGAGCTTGGAAATTTGCGGGTTCATTCCGACACCGCCAAAAATCACGGTGCTGGTCAGTTGCAGGTATTTGCCGTAGGTGCGGATGGACTCTTCCACCTGGGCCGCTAGTTCACGCGTAGGCGTCAGGACAAGCGCACGGATTCCGGTGCCGCCGAACTTATTTTGGGCACTGCGGCTCATGGTCAGGCGATGCAGCATGGGGAGGGTAAAGGCAGCGGTCTTGCCAGTGCCGGTCTGGGCGCCGCCTAGCAGGTCGTGGCCAGCGAGGACCAAGGGAATGGCCTGGGCCTGGATGGCGGTAGGGGTTTCGTAGCCCTCTTCGCGCACAGCCTTAAGGATGGCCGCGGCCAGATTCAATTCTTCAAAGTTCATGAGTATTGCGCCCTTCCAGGGCGCTGGGGGATACCGGCCGTTCCACTTGCAAAGCAAGCAGTCAGTCAAAGGCAGATGGATTCAAAAGATGGGACGCAATGTGTCGTTGGGTCCCCCAGCAAGTTGCTGGCATCGCGGGCAACTGAAGCGCCGCGATGCAAGTATTGTCGCACGTTGTGGTGCGTCAAGTCTTGGCATTGCACCAAAGGTGTGTTCTAGCTGCCGTGTTATGTAAATATTTGTGACGCTTTGACAGTTCGCACTAGCCATCCCTCGAGCCTGCTGACAAAATGACTGCAAGATGAGTAAATTTATGTTACGCCGCCTGGGAGTGGCAGATGATCCGGGGCATTACCAGCCCAACTTGCAGGCCTGCCTGGAGGCTGTCCTGGAGCAAAGTGACGTATTGATAAACGACGTTCTGGTAGGACTCCAGTCCACCCTGACTCCGGCAGTGGGTAAGAACAAGTCCTTGATTCTCGGGCTGAAGGATCGCCAGACCATTGAAACCTTGACTGAGAACGCACCCGCAGTTCGCAAGAGCTTTTCAGAATACTTGCGCAAATTTGTTTTTGGCGGGGAGGGCAGCAGGCAGGCAGGACGCCAACTGATGCGCTTTGACGATTTTCAGTTTCTCGATGCCGACCAGATCGATGCGAATATTGAATTCGCGCAAAGCCAGCAAGCCGTTCTGGTGGCCGTTGAAGACGTGCTGCCCACACTCAATGCCATGGTGAGCAATTTGCTGGGCTGGTCGTCGGTGCAAGCACACTTGAACCCGCTAAAACCAGACGCCTTTGTTCATGCCTTGCGTGAGTCGCTGGAAGAGTGGGTGCCAGACCGTGACGCACGTTCCACCGCGATGGCTCTGGCCTCTGGCCTGCTGGGTAGTAGCCTGCACCAACTTTACCGAGAGGTGGCGGAGTGGATGCGGTCGCAGGGCGTAGAGCCGGTTCACATGGCTCCCACCACGAACACAGGATTGTGGAATCCGGAAAACGCAACCCAAAGCACGGTGGCGCGCACCATGCTGACGCTGGACAAACTGCGCCGATTGCTATCAGGCGAGCTCGATCCGAATCCGTTGACGGGGGGGCGGATGGATTTTTCGCACACCATCCCGGCCTCTTTCGAGGCGTTACAGGATATGAAATTGGTGGAGCCGATGATGCGGCGCCTCTCAGACCGCGCCAGCAAGACGGTGGCTTCGATCGTGAAGAAGGTCGATCCCAGCGCGCCTGTGGTCGATATGCTGGCGCAGGAAAAAGATCAGGTGCAGCGCAAAAAGTTGGGTGTTCAACTGGGCAAGGAAGTGGTCCTTTTGATGTTGGACAATTTAATGCAGGACAAGCGCCTGTTGCCTCCCGTGCGAAACAGCCTTAAGGCACTGGAGCCGGTGCTGGTCAAGTTGTCTGAGCAGGATGGCCGCCTATTCAGTGAGCGCCATCATCCGGCGCGGGTATTTTTGGACCGCATGACGAACCGCAGCTTGGCCTTTTCGAGCCAGGACGCTCCGGGTTATGCGCGCTTTCAAAAGGCATTTGACAATGCGGTCAGCGTGCTCACCGGGGGCCTGGGTGACGCAGCCACTTTTGCCCGCATTTTGCGCAAACTCGATGACGCATGGAGCCGGGAAGAGGCCGAGCAGCGTCAGCGTGCAGCGGATGCGGCCAAGAGTCTGTTGCATGCAGAGCAACGCAATTTGCTGGCGCAACGTCTGTCTAAACAATTTGAGGAGCGGCTTGACGGGCTTGAGGTGCCAGAGATGGTTAGCGCATTTTTGCGCGGACCTTGGTCCCAGGTGGTGGCCGAGGCGCAACTTAATTTCGCAGACGGCTCAGTCGACCCCGGCGGCTACCACGGGCTGGTGGAAGATTTGGTCTGGAGCGTGCAACTGCGCCTGACGCGGCGCAATCGCGCCCGTTTGGTGCAAATGGTGCCCGACATGCTGGTCAAGATGCGCAAGGGTCTTGAACTCATTTCCTATCCACCCGAGCGCATGGCCGTATTCTTTGATGCGCTGATTTCCTTTCACGAGCAGGTTTTTGACAGTGCGCGCGCGCCACTTGCCCGGGAGACTGAAACCATGTCGGATTCCCTGTCGGCAGTTGGAGACGGCGCGCCTGGCACGACCGGGGCGAAGGCAGATGACTTCTGGATGGTGGATAGCGAAGCCTTGGACTCAGGTTTCTTGGATGATGGTGACCTGGAGCAGGGACTTCAACCCCGACCTGCCATGGAAGCTGGCACGCCTGAACAGGCGTTCTGGAGCGTGGATAGTCTGACGACCGGTTCCTGGGTCGATCTGGCTTTGGCAGACAATTGGGTGCGTGCCCAACTCACTTGGGTCAGCCCGCAACGCACCTTGTTCATGTTTATATCTGGAAGTGGCATGGCGCATTCCATGTCGCTTCGAACCATAGACAGGCTCAAAGCATCCTTGTTGATGCGCCTGGTGTCGGACGGCAGAGTCATGGATAACGCCCTCGATGCGGTGGCCCAGACTGCCTTGGATAACGACTTGCGCACGCCAAAAGACAAACCGACCGTTTAACACAGCCCGGCGACGAGGATTTTCGGCAGCCGCTTTTTCAAGCGGCGACCATCCACAGTCGATAATGCTGGCTTTACGTCTCTGAAATTAACGGTACCGCAATGGCCCAATACGTCTTTTCCATGAACCGGCTCGGCAAGATCGTGCCGCCCAA
>CANFNO010000101.1 GCA_947447845.1 Burkholderiales bacterium
CCACAAGCCAGCGAACTGATCTCCGAGGCTGTCGTGGCCATGGAATTCAAGGCCAGCGCCGAAGACATCGCCCGCATCTGTCACGCGCACCCCAGCTTGAGCGAAGCGACGAAAGAAGCAGCGCTGGCGGTGGACAAACGGACGCTGAACTTCTGAACATGGCCCCCACGCTCCCTCACTGCGTGTTGTCGCTGCCCCCCTCTGGGACGCGTATTGCCTTGGGGCGTCCCGGCGGCAAAACCATGTTCGCTTAGCTCGTGCCCAATAGCGTCAAAAAAACCTACGAAGCGGAGTTGTCCGCCCGTGGCTACAAGGCCGATCCGGCGCAATTGCGCGCCGTGGAGGCGTTAGAGCGTTGTGCCCAGGAGTGGGCCGTCTACAAAGGCAAGCGCTCCAATCGGCTGAAGAAGCTGATCAACCACCCGGAAATTCCGCGTGGCGTTTACATGTACGGCGGTGTGGGGCGTGGCAAGAGCTTTCTGATGGATTGCTTTTTCAACGCTGTGCCATTGAAGCGCAAGACGCGCCTTCACTTTCACGAGTTCATGCGCGAGGTGCACCGCGAGTTGTCTGACCTGCAGGGCACGGTTAATCCCCTGGATGAACTGGCGCGGCGCATGGCCTTGCGCTACAAACTGGTGTGCTTCGATGAGTTCCACGTGGCTGACATAACCGATGCCATGATCCTGCACAGGCTGCTCTCGGCCATGTTCGAAAACGGGGTGGGGTTTGTAACTACCTCCAATTTCAAGCCGGATGATTTGTATCCCGGTGGTCTGCATCGCAACCGCATCCTGCCGGCTATCGAGTTGCTCAACAGCAGCATGGAGGTGCTAAGCGTGGACAACGGCACCGATTACCGCACCCGGACGCTGGAAGCCGTCAAGCTTTACCACTGTCCGCTGGGCCCCGAGGCGGATGCCGCCATGATGGAGGCTTTTGATGCCCTGGCCGAGCAGCAGGACGAAGACCCGGTGCTGCATATCGAGGCGCGCCAGATCCGCGCCTGGCGCAAGGCCGGTGGAATTGTCTGGTTCAATTTCAAGACGCTGTGCGGTGGCCCGCGTTCACAAAACGACTACCTGGAAATCGCTTCGCGCTTTCACACCGTGTTCCTTAGTGATGTGCCACAGATGTCAGTGCGACTTGCCTCTGAAGCTCGGAGATTCACCTGGCTGGTGGACGTTCTGTACGACCGCCGTGTCAAGCTGGTGCTTTCGGCCGAAGTGCAACCTGAAGCGCTGTATACAGAAGGGCCGATGGCACACGAGTTCCCCCGCACCGTATCGCGGTTGAATGAAATGCAGTCGAAGGAATATCTGGCCTTGGAGCGCCGTATCGTGGACACCGGGTTGACATGAAGCGACTGATTTTCGGTCTGCTGTGGCTGTGCAGCAATCTGCCCTTATGGGCGCAGACGCAATCAATATCGCCTGCACCGGTGTCCAACGACGATTACCAACGTATCGAGTCAGTGCGCACCAGCGAACGAGCAAACTTTGATGCGCAGGAAGCAGCCTGCTACCAGCGCTTTGCAGTTAACGACTGCCTTAAGAAAGTGCAATCCAAGCGCATCGCCGTGATGGCGGAGTTGAAGCGCCAGGAAGGTCTTTTGCATGACCGTGAGCGCGCTCAGCAAGGTGCTGAAGCGTTGGAGCGCATTGAGCAAAAGGCTTTGGAGCGGCGGCAACGGTCAGAGGAAGATCAAACCGAGGACGGTGCCAACCGCGAACAGCAAAAGCTGCAGGAACAACAGGACAAGCGAGCTGAGCATGCCGCTAAAGCCGCATCTGGCCCTGTTCCGGTATCGGCGCCTGTGCCCACAGGACCTACGGTCGCCGACCAAGCTGAGGCGCGTGCAAGTTACGCGCGCAAACAGGCCGATGCAGAGAAGAAGCGCCAGGAACTCCTCAAGCGGCAAGCCGAAAAGGCCAGCGCGCCGGCCAAGCCTCTGCCAGTTCCACAATAAAGGCTATCCCAGCGGCTCCAACTTGACCACCACGATGGACAGGTTGTCACCGCCGCCCCGCGCCCTTGTACGGGCCTTTTCAATGAGAAATTCGGTGGCTTCCCGTGCAGACAGGGTTGCGAGTACCGAGCCGATCTCGCTTTCTTTGAAGTAGTGCCACACACCATCGCTACATACCATGAGCGAATCGCCGGCGCGCAGTTTGGGTATGAAGTGCTGATCCAGCGGTGGATCACTTTCGGTGCCCAGGCATCCCATCAGAATGTTGGACTGCGGATGCACTGCAGCCTGCTCCTCGGTAATTTCTCCCTTGTTGACAAGGGCCTGCACATAGGAATGGTCGATGGTTCGTTTGACGAAGGTATTGCCGTGGTAATGGTAAATACGCGAATCGCCGGTATGTGCCCAGTGGCAATCGCCTCCCGGGTTAATGATGAATGCGGCCAGCGTGCTATGCGGCTCTTGCTCGGAAGAGATGGCGGTGAGCTTGATCACCAAGTGGGACTCTTGAACAATCTGCGTCAGAATGGCCGCGGCATCTTCCGTATTCGGGTCGTAACGGTCGAACAACTGTTTTGCCGTCATCATCACTTGGTCCGACGCCTTGCGCCCGCCGCTACGCCCCCCCATGCCATCGGCTACAACGGCCAGAATGCAGCCGTTGATGCGAGGATGTTTGAGCAGTGCCACTTGGTCCTGCTGGTATTCGCGATCACCTTTGTGAATGCCAGTCGATGCCGTAAGTCTGTAACCCGATGTAGCCATGTGGTGTGTGCGCGGTAAAGCGATACTTTCTATTTTTTGCCCCTGTTCTCGCCGTATTATCGAGCTTGTGCGTGGCATTTGCTCGCGCAGTCGCAGCAAACTTATTCGAATTTCCCCTTGACCCTCAACTTGAATTCTCCGCAACGGCGTTTGATCGCCCTGCGCATGGAACATGGAGACCTGGACGCTTTGATCGACCAGGCCTCCGAAAAGCGCCCAGTGGACGAGTTGATGATGCGGCGCTTAAAAAAACGCCGACTGGCACTGCGCGATGAGATTACCCGTGTCGAGCAGGACTTGATCCCTGACGAGCCGGCTTGAATGGGCCTTGCACAAAGCGTTACCGACAGCTTTCGTGTGGATGGCCCATTGGCTCAGACTGTGGCGGAGTACCGGCCGCGCGTTGGTCAAATGCAAATGGCCGTTGCCGTCGCAGAGGTAATGGAGGCGGGTGGCATGTTGGTGGTGGAGGCGGGCACGGGCGTGGGAAAAACCTACGCCTATCTGCTTCCCGCGCTGCTGTCAGGACTGCGTGTGCTGGTGTCCACAGCCACTAAAGCCTTGCAGGACCAGCTTTTTTCTCGGGATATTCCGCATTTGCGTCGTGTACTGGGTCTGTCAGTGCGCGTGGCCCTGCTCAAAGGGCGCAGCAGCTACCTTTGCATCAACCGGTTGGAGTTTGCGCGACAGGATTGGCGTATGGACGAACGCTCGGCGCTCCTCCATCTGGCGCGTATCGAGAACTGGTCGCATGGCACGCAGACCGGTGATCTGGCGGAAGTGGATGCATTGGATGAGAACTCGCCTCTGCTGCCGCTGGTGACCTCTACCCGGGAGAACTGCCTGGGGGCACGCTGCCCGCAAGCTTCAAGTTGTTTCGTTAACCGGGCCAGGCGCGAAGCCTTGAGCGCCGATGTGGTGGTCATCAACCACCACCTGTTTTTTGCAGATTTGAATGTGCGTGAATCGGGTGTGGCTGAACTGCTGCCTTCGGTGCATGCCGTGGTTTTTGATGAGGCACACCAACTCAACGAAATCGGTGTGCAGTTTCTGGGGCGTCAGCTCAGCACAGGACAACTCAGCAGCCTTGCGCGGGATCTGGAGTCGGTCACGCTGACCCATGCGCGTGGCTTGGCACCCTGGGGACCACTTTCCGACAAGCTACAGCAAAGCGCCGATGCGTTGCTTGCGCGTTTTCCAGAGAGCGAGCGCCTGGAGCGCATGGACTGGAGCGCCACGGGTGCCCGTTGGCCCGGGTTATTGCAGGATGTGGTGGATGCGCTGGTCGACGCTGACTCGGCCCTCGCCCTGGTTGCGGAAATGGCGCCTGAACTGCAATTGCTACAAGTCCGATTGGCCGACTTGGTGGACCTAGTGCAATTGTTTCTGCAACCGGTGCCGGCGGACGCCGTGCGCTGGCTTGAATTGGGGCGGCAATTGCGCATGCTGCAGTCGCCACTGGATGTGTCCAAGGCAATGCAGGAACGGGTTTTGCCTCAGGGCGGCGGGGTGGGAAGCAACAAGTCCTGGGTTTTTACTTCGGCTACCTTAGGACACGATGCGCAGCTGAGTTGGATGGTTGACAGCTGCGGTTTGGCGGGCGCACGCATCCTGAAAGTTCCCAGCCCATTCAATTATGCGGAGCAGGCGGCGCTGTATGTTCCCAAGATTTTTCCTAAGCCCGGTGAGGCGCAGCACAGTTACGCGGTGGCTGAACTCGCGTTACAAGGCGCACAAGTGCTGGGTGGACGCACCTTGGTTTTGACGACCACCTTGCGCGCCATGCGCGCGATTGGCGACGCCTTGGCGCGTTCCCTGCAAGGGCGCGACGATCTGGAAGTTCTGGTGCAAGGCAGCATCCCCAAACGCGAGCTACTCGCCCGGTTTTTGCAAAGTGGGGGACAGTCGCGTGGTTCAGTGCTGGTGGCTTCGGCGACATTCTGGGAAGGCATCGATATGCCGGGAGATGCCTTGCAACTGCTGGTGATCGACAAGCTGCCTTTCACCCCGCCCGATGATCCGGTACAGCAGGCGCGATCCAAAGAATTGGAGAGCCGGGGAAAGAGTCCGTTCAAGGCGCTCCATTTGCCCCAGGCTGCTGTGGTGTTGCGCCAGGGGGCAGGGCGTTTGATTCGCCGTGAGTCAGATCGCGGCGTACTGGTGGTCTGCGACGTGCGATTGAATCAAATGGGCTATGGGCGACAGTTGGTAGCTGCTTTGCCGCCTATGCGCCGACTACAGGAGTCGCAGGAATTTGTGCAAGCGTTACTGGCGCTTACCAGACCTTCCACCATGGTTCATTCTGGACCTTTGCCCCTTTGCTAAGGAACTCCGACTGCGGGTAGCTGGTTTCCAGCACACGCTTCGCGTCATCGCGCAACTGGATCAGACCCAATGCGTCATACGACTTATAAATCAGGAACATGGCCTCTTCAAGAGCCGGCACATTGCGGTAGTCGGCGACGGCAGCCTGTGCCCGGTTCACTGATGCGAGGTAAGCGCCACGTTTGTAGTAGTAACGCGCCACATGGACTTCATACTGCGCCAGTGAACTCACGATGTAGTTCATTCGCTGTGCCGCATCCGCCGCGTAAACAGACTGAGGGAAGCGTGCCACCAACTCCTTGAATGACTCAAAAGCCTCTTTGGACGCTTTCTGGTCGCGCTCAGACAAATCCTGACGTGAAATCGCGGAGAACATTCCAAGGTCGTCATTAAAGTTAATGATGCCTTTGAGGTAGAGCGCATAGTCCAGCGCAGGGCTGGCCGGATGCAGTTTCATGAATCGGTCAAGCGTTGCAATCGCCTGGGCCGACTCTTGGGTCTTATAGTGGGCGTAGGCCTTGTCCAACTGGGCTTGTTGCGCCAGAGGGGTGCCAGCTGCGCGGGCTTCCAGCTTTTCCAGTAACGGGATTGCTTTGTCATATTGCCCGCTGCTCATGGAGTCTTTGGCATCGGCGTAGATGGCGTTCGGACTCATGCCGGCCGTCTTGTCAGCATTGGCCGTAGCGCACCCCGTCAGGCCGATTGCCGTGGCCAAGAGTGCAATGGCATAAACAGCCGATAATTTGACTCGCAACATTGTGGGAAACTTTCTTGAAACAGACCGTCGGGATTATATCGGCCACCCCCTTGGGACTTCTTGTCGATGAAGGCGAGGAGTTGGGGCCGGAAGTGGACATCCGGGTCCTGCAGGTCAGTCCAGAGCAGCACGGGGAGCGTCTGGACAAGGCGTTGGCCGTGGGCGTAGCTGAGTTCTCTCGAAGCTACCTGCAGCAACTCCTCGAATCCGGCTTCGTCACACTCAATGGCAAGGCAGGTTTAAAGGCATCGCACAAGGTCAAGGCGGGTGATGCCATTAGCGTGGAACTCAAGGCCACCCCGCAAAGTCAGGCCTTTAAACCCGAGGCCGTGGAATTCGGTGTGGCCTATGAAGATGCACACATTCTGGTGGTCAACAAGCCGGCCGGCCTTGTCGTTCACCCTGCACCCGGTAATTGGAGTGGGACTTTGCTCAACGGATTGCTGGCCCACGATCCGTGTTTTCTTGCCGTGCCACGCGCGGGCATCGTGCACCGGTTGGACAAAGATACCAGTGGTCTGATGGTCGTCGCCAAAAGTCGGGAAGTCATGGGCGCGCTGGTAAAAGCCATTGCTGCACGCGAAGTCAGCCGACAGTATCTGGCGCTGGCCCACGGTGCCTGGGTGGGCCCCAAGAACAAGACCGTGGAGGCGCCCATCGGTCGTGATCCGCGCAACCGGTTGCGTATGGCGGTGGTGGATCTGGCCACGCAATCCGGCAAGACTGCGCGGACCGACTTTGAACTGCAGGCCAGCGCCGCGACCAGTTGCTATGTGCGATGCATTCTCCATACGGGGCGTACCCATCAGATTCGTGTACATATGGCGTCCATTGGTCACCCACTGATTGCCGACGGCGTTTACGGCGGCACACCGCTATTCGGTTTGACGCGCCAGGCTTTGCACGCCACGCGACTCGCCTTCGTGCACCCTGTAAACGCCCAGCAACTGGAGTTTGAGGCGAACGTGCCGCCGGATATGCAACTGGCGTTAGGCCAATTTGGGCCTGCGCTACAATTGCCCAAAGCCTAAAAGGCTGCGGACCTCGCCAGGAGTTGAGGTCACCGCGGGGTCTACTCCCCGTTTGATATCCGAAGAAACCCCATTGATGTGTCGCCGTGAGGGCGATGTTTTCCGGAAATATGCCTGACCTATGAACTTGGCGGACGCAAAGCGGGTCCTTGAGACCGCGTTAATTTGCACTCAGCAACCGATGCCTTTACGGGATATGCGCTCACTGTTTGGTGATGCGTTGGGTGTCGACACACTCAAGACCTTACTGGACGAGTTACGTGACGACTGGGCTGGCAAGGGCGTGGAATTGGTTCACGTGGCATCAGGCTGGCGTTTTCAAAGCCGCCCGCAGATGCGTGAATTTCTGGATCGCTTGCATCCCGAAAAGCCACCGCGCTACACCCGTGCAACGCTTGAAACCCTGGCCATCATTGCTTATCGCCAGCCGGTGACGCGTGGCGACATGGAAGATATTCGCGGTGTGACAATCAATTCGTTGTTGATCAAGCAGTTGGAAGATCGGGGTTGGGTTGAAGTCATCGGACACCGGGAAGCGCCTGGCCGCCCCGGCTTGTATGCCACCACCAAACAGTTTTTGGATGATTTAGGGCTGGCTTCGCTGGATCAGTTACCCATGCTCGAAAGCCCGCACCAGGCATCGCAGGTATTTGAGTCGCTTGTGCCTCCGGAAGAAGAGTTGCCTGCGCTTCAGGTGTCTGATGTGAATCCAGATGAACCGGAATTGCAGATGGAAATGCCCATAAATGCCCCGGAAACGGACGCCACCCCCACTTTGGATGGAAACTTGATATGAATGAAAACGGCCCTATAACAGCACCGGACGACGACCAACTGCCCGCGCCACAAGAGACTGAAGTCGTCTTTACGGTGGCGCCGGTGGAAGACGACAAGCCTTCCGAGGGCGCTAGCGCCACGCGCTTTGACGACATTCTGTCAGGCCAGTTTGACGCGGATGAGGAAATTGAGGAACTAGCACCCCCCAAGCGGGTATTGGCCCCCATGGCCGAGACACCCAAGTTGCACAAGGTCCTGGCCCAAGCCGGCATGGGTTCACGCCTTGAGATGGAGCAACTCATCATGGAAGGCCGGATCTCGGTCAACAATGAGCCGGCACACATCGGTCAGCGCATTCAGTTTGGCGACAGTATCAAGGTCAACGGCAAACCC
>CANFNO010000102.1 GCA_947447845.1 Burkholderiales bacterium
CCCATGGCCATCACCCTGGCCTCCGGGAATGCCACATCGTTTGAGAAAATTATTGTTGCCGTGCCAGTTGAAGCTTCGGGCGGAGGCGGTGCCGTCGCCACCACGCTGAAGGTGCACTACCGCCGCACGGACGGTGTGACCACCGACTGGCAGTTGCACAGTTGGGGCGTCGGAAAGGATCCGGGGTGGAACTTGGGGTACAACCCGGCGGGTACTGACAGCTTTGGCGTCATTTACAACGTTCCATTGAGCGCAGACAGTGGTGCTGTGAACTACCTGTTCCACAAAGGTGACACAAAAGACCACGGGGGTGCAGATCAAAGCTACACACTGAAGTCCGGTGCCAATGAGATATGGCGCGTCCAGGATGACGCCATCACCTACAGCAGCAACCCGTTGGTTGCAACCACGCCAGACATTGCCACCCTGCGCGTGCACCACAAGCGCTTTGACAGCACGTTTGATGTGTGGGGCCTGCACATGTGGGATGGGGGCGGCATTAACGTTTCTGCGCTGAAGGCGGGGGTGGTTGTGAACGACTGGGACAACCCGGTGGCATTTAGCGCCATGAATAATTACAGCGCAGTTTCAAGCGCGGAAGTGATGTTTGACATCCCTGTACTCAACCCGAAACAGGATGCAAATCGAACATCGGTCGAATTCATCATTCACGGAACCGCCACCAATCCTTCCGGTGGAACCGGAAACAAAGACGGATGGAGCAGCAATATCGCGGTGAAATATGCATCCTTGAACATCGCCGCCGGCGTCGGTGAAATCTGGTTGGTGCAAGGAGAGCCGACGGTTTACACCACCGTCCCTGACACCCGCAGTGCCTCAACTACCGACGCCCGGGCATACTGGCTGAACGGTCAGTTGATTCAATGGCCCAAGGTGGATGGAAACGGTGTGTTCAAACTGTATTACTCAGCCAAAGGGCAAATCGTTGCCAGCAAAGACGGTGTGGTGAGTGGCGCTGACGGCGCCATTCAACTCGATGCCAACACAGTTGCCGTGCCCACAAGCGTGGCACAACGGTTCAAGTACGTCGCACCCGGCGCGGTGCTCGCCATCAAAGCCGCTAACCAAAGCCAACTGCCCGCCTTGCTAACTAAGCAGCTTGTGGTTGTCCAGGAGAACTCAGTCGGCAAAGTACAAAACGCAACGACGGCGCAGCTTTCCGGTGTCTTGGATGCGCTTTACAGCAATGCCGCAAGCGTGACCGATCTGGGAGTCAGCGTATCCGGAGGCAACACCCAATTTAAATTGTGGGCACCGACCGCACAAAAGGTCGTCGTTTTCAACTACGACAACGCTACGGGCGATGCGACTTCAGTCAGCGACTTGACGATGACTTTAAGCAATGGTGTGTGGAGTGTCTCCGTTGCTGGCGACCAGTCGGGCAAATACTACAAGTTCATCGTTCAGGCGTTTGTACGTGGCAAGGGTCTGGTGCAAAACTTGGTGACTGATCCGTATTCAGTCAGCCTGACCACCGACTCCAAGCGCAGCTACATCGCGAATCTGGACGCCAGCAACCTTAAGCCAACGGGTTGGGACACAAGTGCCGTGTCCGCCACGCTGGCGAACCCAGTGGATATGAGCATTTATGAACTGCACGTTCGCGATTTCTCAGCCAACGACGCCACTGTGCCGCAAGCACAGCGCGGCAAATATCTTGCTTTTACAAACCCCGGTTCAAACGGGATGAAGCACTTGAAAGCTTTGGCCGACGCGGGGCTCACAGATGTGCATTTGTTGCCCATCTTTGACATTGCCACGGTGCCAGAGGCTGGCTGCACCACACCGGCGATCAGTGGCGCTGGGGCTGCCACGGACGCCCAGCAGGCAGCCGTCAACGCGACCAAAAGCACCGATTGCTTCAACTGGGGTTATGACCCTTTCCACTTCAGCGCACCGGAAGGCAGCTATGCCAGTGATGCGTCAGATGGTGCCAAGCGGGTGCTTGAATTGCGCCAGATGGTGATGGCTCTGCATCAAGCCGGGTTGCGCGTGGGAATGGATGTGGTTTACAACCACACGACAGCATCTGGTCAGAACGAAAAGTCCGTTCTTGACCGTGTGGTGCCTGGTTACTACCACCGGCTCAACGCCACAGGAGATGTCGAAAAATCGACCTGTTGCGACAACACCGCCACCGAAAACCTGATGATGGGCAAGCTCATGACGGACTCCGTGTCAATCTGGGCGAAGCATTACAAGATTGACTCGTTCCGCTTTGACTTGATGGGACACCAACCCCGTTCTGTCATGGTAGACCTGAAGGCCAAAGTCAATACAGCAGCAGGTCATGAGGTACAAATCATTGGTGAAGGCTGGAACTTTGGTGAAGTAGCCGATGGAGCGCGCTTCGAGCAGGCCTCTCAGCTGTCGCTCAACGGTACCGGCATTGGTACCTTCAGTGACAGGGCCCGAGACTATGTTCGCGGCGGTGGCCCGTTTGACAGCGGTGCGGATCTGGTGAAGAACCAGGGCTTCATCAATGGTTTGACTTACGATGACAACGGCAGCGGCTCCACCAATAACCTGAAGTTGTCAGGTGACATCATCAAGTCTGGCCTTGCTGGCTCGATCCGTGATTTCAGCTTCACCACGCGCTTGGATGCTGTCAAACAGTTGCAAGACCTGGATTACAACGGGCAGCCTGCGGGCTACGTCACGCAACCGCAAGAAGTAGTCAACTACATTGAAAACCATGACAACCAGACCCTGTTTGACATCAATGCCTACAAGTTGCCGGTGACGACCAGCAAAGAGGACCGCGCGCGCGTGCAAATGCTAGGCGTGGCTATCAATGCGTTCAGTCAGGGCATCAGCTACTACCATGCCGGTGTGGACACCTTGCGATCCAAATCCATGGATCGCAACAGCTACGATTCCGGTGATTGGTTTAACCGCCTCGACTGGACCTATACCGACAACTTCTTTGCCACTGGCTTGCCCATGAAAGCCGACAACGAGGTGAGTTGGCCCGCCATGACGCCGCTGTTGAACAACGCCGCCATAAAGCCCGCGGGCACTGAGATTGTGCTGGCAAGGGACATGTTCCGCGACTTTCTCAAAATTCGCGCCAGCACGACCTTGCTGCGATTGCGCACGGCGGCTGATATCAAGAGTCGCCTGCACTTCTACAACACCGGGTCTACCCAGGTGAATACGGTTTTGGTGGGTGATATTGACGGCACTGCTTATGCCGGTGCGAATGCCAAGGAACTGGTCTATCTGATCAATGTGGACAAGGTTGCACACAATGTCACCGTGGATGCACTCAAGAGCAAGGCGTTTGTATTGCACCCGGTGCAAGCTGCAGCGGGGGCAGCGGATGCCCGTGCCAAGACTTCAAGCTACTCGAGCGCATCGGGAACTTTCTCGGTACCTGCCCGTACGGCTGTTGTGTACATCGTTCCTTAGTCAACGCCAGCATTACACAGGTGGTGGGTGCATCCAACCACAATCTGTGGCGAAAAGAAGGGGACGTGACAGCGTTTCCTACTTTCCAACAATGCCCGGGTATTCCACTTCAAATAGCCTCGTGCGCTGGGTGAAACCACACAACCTCCGCCGCGTGCGCCTCAAAGAATGGCAGATGGCTGATGGCAGATGGTTGCCCGCGGCAGTTGCGGCTACCTGCTTCCGGCGTGCAAATTACCGACAGAAACGCGGCAAAAAGGAAAGCCCGGACCAGTGATGGTTCGGGCTTTTTACCTTGTGAGTGACTTGGGCTGCGCGATTGCAGCGGCGTGTTTTTCGAACTTAGCTTTTGGGCGCAAACGCCATTGAACTGATGCCTCCGCGTTGCTTACACAATGCCAATGGAATAAATCCCAATGCCAAGCCGCCAATGCCAATGATGTTGGTTAGCACGTCAAAGCTGGTGATGGCACTGTATGCCGCTACAAACACCATGAATGCTGCGCTGAGAAATGGCCACATCACAAAGGACACTTTTTCCTTGAGGCTGCCGGTGTTCAGCTTTGCCCGGAAATGCCAGGCACAGGCAAAGCCAGCCATGCTCATATAGAAGCAAATCTGAAAGCAAGTGGCGGCTACCGACTTGTCAAGAATGTCCTTCACGCTTGGCATGTAAGACGATGCGAACAATAAAGTTACCGCCAGGGCCCATATGGCAAAAGTGGCAACCCATGGCGTTTGCCATTCTGGGTGAATCTTGGAGTAGCGGGGGTGCAGGGCGTTGTCGCGCGCCATGGCAAACATGCTGCGGCTGAACTGCAGGATCTGGGTCTCGATGGTGCCTATGGTGGACAGGATGGTAGACAGCACCGCCAGATAGTTCCAAGGCGGCGCAAACAGCTTGTTTGCAATTGCGTACAGCACATTGGTGTTTGCATCGGCAATCTCTTTGTCGCTCAGCACCAGCAAGACCACAATGATCAGGATCAGGTAAAACAGCATCAGACTGATCATTGACCAGAAGGCACCTTGACCGGCAGGTTGTGGCGTGCCTTCTTTGGTTTCTTCTCCCAGGTTCATGGTGACGTCCCAACCCCAGTAGAAAAAGATTGCGGTCAATGCGCCAGTGGCAAAAGTGCCGGGCGTGAAGTCAAACAGCCAGGCAAAAGAGGGTGTATGCGCAGGGTGGGCGCTGTACTGAACAAACGCGCCAATGACCAGCGCCAACACGATGCCAGTTTCGACCACCGTCAGTATGAGCTGCGCGTAGCTGGCGTGCTTAATTCCCTTGGTCACCACAATCGTGACTACGGTCAACCAGACGGCGGCAGTGAAGGTCACCCAACTGGTGCTTTCCTTCAGATCCGTCGTGAGGCCGAAAAATTCCTGAATCAGCGTAAGCGTGGATGTGGCTGCCGGAATGGTTGCGGACACCATGAACACCACCGATGCGACAAGTAAACCCCAGCCTGAGAAAAACCCCCACGTCGGACCAAATATTCTCCCCACCCATGCGTAGGTGGCGCCCGCGTGGGAAGTAGTCTGGTTCAGGTGGATAAAGGCCAACATGATGCCAAACATGATGAGGCCGCAGTACAAAACGCTACCGACAGATAGCGGCCCCACAGCAGCAACAATGACCGCAGCGGTTACCGCCACACTGAATGCTGGCGCTGAACCGGCAACGCCCATGACCGTGGATTCCAGGGTTCCCAAAGAGCCCGAGGCCAGGCTCTTGTTGACTTCTGTCATGCTTTTCTCCTTGTGAAGGTTCGGTTGGAACACAAAGAGAAAGATGCGACATGTCTAATTGTCGATGAGCGAACAATTGGGCTGCCGGGGCATCCCAAGCGCAAATTGATCAGGTTTTTTGGCTGGCTGCCTGCGCTCGGAGCTTGTCTTTTTTGCTGGGGCGTTTACCTTTGATTCCGCCGGTGTTGGGTGATGCTGGTGGCGCCAAAGTACCAACGCCCTCAGAATTTGCGTCTACTGCGCTTATATGAACTTCTGGTTCAAAACCCACCACAATCTCCAGTGGCACTTGCAGACCATGGCGCTTTTCTATCAGTCGAAAGTGGGACTCGGTGTCCGGACTGACAAAACTCACCGCCAGCCCGCTTTCGCCCGCGCGGCCGGTACGCCCAATGCGGTGCGTATAGTCATCTGCCGAGCGTGGCAGGTCGTAGTTCACAACCACCGGCAACTGTGTGATGTCTAGTCCGCGCGAAGCCATATCCGTAGCAATCACCACTTTGAGGCGCGAGGCCTTGAAGTCTGACAAGACCTGACTGCGCTTGCCCTGACTGAGTTCACCATGAAACGGTTCTGCATAGATTCGTACCTTGCGCAACTTGTCAGCTACCATTTCGGCGGCGTGTTTTGTGGCTACAAATACCAACACGCGTTTCCATTTTTCTTCGGTGATTAGATGGCGTAGCAGCTGGGTGCGCCGCGGTGTTTCGACCAGAATGGCTCTTTGCGTAATGTCTGGCTTCTCCTGCTCGGATACACCAATCTCGATCTGTACGGGTTCGTGCAGCATGGATTGTGCTAAAGCACTAACCGCAGGTGCAAAGGTGGCTGAGAAAAATAGACTTTGACGATTGGCAGGCAGTAACGCTAGAAGGCGGTTCAATTCGGCTTCAAAACCCAGTTCTAGCAAACGGTCCGCTTCATCTAGCACCAGAATCTGGGTGGCGGAGAGGCTTAAAGCGTTGTGGTTCACCAGGTCAAGTAAGCGACCTGGCGTCGCAACCACCACGTCGGTGCCACCGCGCATGGCCAGCATTTGGGGGTTGATGGATACGCCGCCAAACACCACGCTTATCCGGATGGATTGGGGTAACTGATTGGCCAAGTCACGTAGGGCGGTTCCGACTTGTATCGCCAACTCGCGTGTGGGAACTAGTACCAAGGCGCGCACCTGGCGTGGATTCTGCGCTGATTCGTTTGCTAGTTTGTGCAGCAGTGGCAGGCCGAATGCAAGCGTCTTACCGGAACCGGTTTGAGCCCGAGCCATGGTGTCATGGCCAGCCAGAACGGCAGGAATCGCCTGAAACTGAACGGGTGTTGGGGTGTGAAGGTGCTGGCGCTCAAGGGCGCGCAACAGTGCGGGCGACAAGCCCAACGAAGAAAAATGCATGGGGGAGTTTAGCCCAGTGCCGGGCCGTCCCAAACAGGGCTAAGCCCCGTGGGGGCGGGGACCCACACGAAGTGGGGAAGCTGGGGGCCGGTTATGACCCAGTGCCGGGCCGTCCCAAACAGGGCTGCGCCCCGTGGGGGCGGGGACCCACACGAAGTGGGGAAGCTGGGGGCAGGTTAAGACCCAGTGCCGGGCCGTCCCAAACAGGTCTATTGCGGTTGGGGGTCGCTGGAGGTGCTGGCGTCCATGAGAACGCGGCGCGCACCGTCGAAGCGTTTAGCCCAATAGGAAGTGCCCAGGTCTTCTACGCGAACCTCGCCACCCGGTTTGGGTGCATGGATGAATTTTCCGTTGCCTACATAGATACCCACGTGGCTGAACGCTCTGCGCATCGTGTTGAAGAAAACCAAGTCGCCAGGTTTAAGGTCAGTCTTGTCAATTTTTTCTGTGGCAGCAGCCTGCTCAGATGCGCGACGCGGAAGTAGCAGGCCCGCCGTTTGTTGGTAGATTGCCCGCACAAAACCGCTGCAATCAAAGCCGGTTTCGACGTCACTCCCGCCTCTACGATACGGGACACCCAGGAACCCCAGCGCACCCACCACCAACTGAGATGCCTTGGCTTCTACGCGGTTACTAACTTCTCCAATGCGATTTAGCAAATTGCCGTCGGTCAGAAGTCGGCCCACATCATTGGTCACTTCGAGCGGGTCGGCCTGGCATACCGAAACGGAAAGGAGCGACCAAAGAAGAGCCATGAGAGTCAAAAAACGCATCCTTTGAGCATACCTCGCAAGATTCAGCAAGTCAAATTAGAAAATAGATTAATAAGTTTCTGTAACTATATGATTTTTAACAATAAAACTAATATTGATTGCGACAAATTGTAAAGTGTCTACAGTCGTCTGGGCGCGGTTTTGGCAGGTCGTGGTGCCTAGCTTCATGCCAATAGTCTTGAATCGACCGGAGCGACGCAGTGATTAAGCTGGTTATGCTCAACCATTCGACGAATGAAAGTCTCCCATGCTGCTAGAACTGCAATCCTCTCAACTGGTTCTTATTGATTTCCAGACCCGCCTCATGCCTGCCATGCATGAATCTGACTCCGTGGTGCAGAACGCAGTGCGTCTAGCAAAAATCGCAGGTGCTTTGGCGGTTCCCGCCTTCTACACAGAACAAAACCCGTCCAAACTTGGCGAGACTGTCCCCGATTTGCTGGATGCATTGAAGGCTATGCGCGCACGCGCCCTAGCCAAAATGCAATTCAGCGCAGTGGAAGAGGGCTTGGGAGATATGTTGCGCCCGCCACCTAAGCCGGTGCAAGGCAATGCACGCAGTTTGCCCAAGCACCTGCAAAAGGCATCCGCAGGCGAAGAGCGGGACACCATTGTGCTTGCCGGTTGTGAGGCGCATGTTTGCCTTTTACAAAC
>CANFNO010000103.1 GCA_947447845.1 Burkholderiales bacterium
ATTTCGCCGTTGTCTTCGGCGTAAAAGCGAGCGGACTCCTCGATGTCCTCGTCCATCACGTCTTCGGGAATGGATAGTCCGTAGTACTGCTTGATCCAGTGTTTTTCGTCCGGCGTGGGCGATTCCAGATCAACCCAGATGGGCTGGAATTTGGACAATTCTTCGAGCGACTCAATTTCTTCCTGAAAGAGTCGGCCGTTGGCAAGCGTAAAGATGTTGAGCATGGCTCACTCCCGGATTGGGTTGGTATCAATGCAAGGCGTGGGGTGGGGCTTGCTTTCAACCCCTTTGCATGGATGGGAGTTGAAAGCTACCGACTGGGGTAGTTTTCCAAGGAGTGCTCTCCGAGAGTTGGTCTGCCTAAATTATCGCACCGCAGCGCACAGGCCTTGACGATATGGAGCAAGTTTTACGCAAAATTACCCGGCCTCTAAATCAGGCCGGCGTCCAATAGTTCGCGCTTGGTATAGGCGTAATAAAGCGGGGCGGCAACCAGCCCGGCGACACCAAAAATTGCTTCACCGATAAACATCACGCTGAGCAATTCCCAGGCCGCGGTGTTGGTGCGCTTGCCGACCACTTTGGCATTGATCACATACTCAAATTTGTGGATCGCCACCAGAAACAGCAAGCAGGCTAGTCCGACAGTGGGCGAGACCGAAACCCCGGCAATGGTCAGAATGCTGTTGCACAACAGGTTGCCAACGATGGGGATCAGGCCCGCCACAAACGTCAGGCCGACCAATGTGGCGGCATAGGGCATCTGGACGCCAGCCAATGGCAAGGCCAGCCACAAGAAAGTGGCCGTGCACGCAGCATTGAAGGCGGCAATCCAGAATTGAGCCACCACAATTTGTCTAAAGGCATTCATGAAGTCACCGCCACGCTGGCGCAAAGCGCTGCGCAGGGGACCCTGGCTGGGCGACGGCTTGGTGCCCACCATCAGGGCGCCCACGACTAGCCCGACATACACCAGCAGGCCACCCCGTAGTCCGGCAGTTCCAAAACCAGACAGCGCGTGGGCTTGCGATTGCAAATACTCCACCAGCCAGGTCTGTGCTGCCAGCAACTCGTCAGGCAAATGGCTGGCCAGATCCGGAGGGAGCTTTTGCCGAATTTCTAGCACCGTGCCTGCCAGATGGTGCAGCAGGGCCTGGTATTGCGCTACCGCGCCAAAGGCCACCCCTTTTGCATTGGCGAACAGAATGCCCAGACCGATGATGGGCACGACGATCACGACTGCAGCCGCCCAGACCGGTCCCAAATGCGGCCCGCGCTGCCGATCTCGCCCCGTAAGGGCCGAGGCCAACATAAAGCCCAGACACACGGCGAGTAGGCCCGGTAACAAACTGTAGACCAGAGTCGCCGTGCAAAGACCCGCAGCCAGCAAATAGCTGGCAATGTGCGCTCCGCGTGTGCCTGCCTGGCGCGAAGTAAATGCTGAAATTTTGCTGGATGTAGCCATGAATACGGGTATTGGGGTGAAAGAAGTAATCAAAAGAGCGGTGAGCAGGGTCAGGCGCAAATGTCCTTACCTTGTTGCGGCGCATCAAAAAATGTCGTTGCCAACAGTGGTTTTCGGGCGCATAGTGAATTCAGCCGAAATACATGAATGAAGAAATTTTTCCTGTGCGTTTTGCTCACTGCAAACGCTTTTTCAACCCTGAGAGCAACTGGAGGCTATTTATGAATTTGACGATCAGCGGTCATCACTTGGAGGTTACCCCGGCCCTGCGCAGCTATGTGACGACCAAACTGGATCGCATCATGCGGCATTTTGACCAGGTTGTGGATGTCAAAGTGCTACTCACTGTGGAAAAGCAGAAGGAGAAGGAGCGCCGCCAGCGAGCGGAATGCAATATTCATGTCAAGGGCAGCGACATGTTCGCTGAATGTTCCCACCAAGACCTGTATGCAGCGGTGGATGAGTTGGTCGACAAACTGGACCGCCAAGTGGTGCGCCACAAAGACCGATTGCAAGACCACCATCATGCAGCACCCAAGCGCCTGATGTAATCGAACCGCATTTAAACGGAAACCGCCCTCGTTCTGGGCGGTTTTTTTATGTGCATAATCTGCCCACTCACCATGAATCAACTCTCCCGAATCCTGCCTCCCGCACAAGTTTGCGCCAAAGTGGAAGTCACCAGCAAGAAGCGCGCTTTCGAGGAAGCGGGCTTGCTGTTTGAAAACCAGCACGGGTTGAGTCGCGCCCTGGTGACCGACAGTCTTTTTTCCCGTGAGCGCCTGGGCTCAACCGGCTTGGGGCACGGTGTGGCGATTCCCCATGGACGGATCAAGGGACTCAAGGCGCCCTTGGCTGCCGTGTTTCAGCTGGCGCAGCCTATAGGTTTCGATGCGCCGGATGACCAATCGGTCAATTTGTTGATTTTTCTGCTGGTACCCGAAGCGGCAACGCAAAAACACCTTGAAATTCTGTCTGAAATTGCAGAACTCCTGAGTGATGCGACATTGCGCGATCAGTTGACCCTCTGCACCGACTCTTCTGCGCTTCATAGCCTGATTGCTGGTTGGCACTCGGCGCGCGCCGCCTGACACGTCACCAGTTACGCCCGCGCTGTGAAACCCACCGTAGTTAGTGCCGACGTACTTTTTGAAGAGTTTCGTTCGACCTTGCGCTGGGAATGGGTCGCAGGATTAGGCGCTTCTGAGCGCCGTTTTGACGAAGTGGCCGTTCGCGCAGCCCGTTCTGGCGCGGATCTGGTGGGCTACCTCAATTACATCCACCCCTATCGTGTCCAAATTCTGGGCGAGCGCGAAGTAGCCTACATCACCAGCGCAGCGCCAGAGGATTGTGCTCGGCGTATTTCCCGTATCGTTACCCTGGAGCCGCCGGTACTGGTGTTAGCCGACGGTCAGCAGGCGCCGCAAGCCTTGCTGTCCATGTGCGAGCGCGCGCTGATTCCGATGTTCTCTACCCATGAGTCATCGGCCTTTGTGATTGATGTGTTGCGCGCCTACCTGTCCAAGCATTTTGCTGATCGCACCTCAATGCACGGGGTGTTTATCGACATTCTGGGCCTGGGGGTACTGATTACCGGTGAATCAGGATTGGGCAAAAGTGAGTTGGGACTGGAATTGATTTCACGCGGCAATGGTCTGGTGGCAGACGATGCGGTGGACCTGTACCGGATCAACCAGACCACCATCGAGGGCCGCTGCCCCGAACTGCTGCAAAACCTGCTGGAGGTGCGCGGCATCGGCCTACTGGATATCCGCGCCATTTTTGGTGAAACCGCTGTGCGGCGAAAAATGCGTCTCAAACTGATTGTCCACTTGGTGCGGCGTGAGACCCTGGAGCGCGAATACGAACGCATTCCGTATGAACCACTCACCCAAGATGTATTGGGGGTACCGGTGCGTAAGGTGGTTATTCAGGTGGTAGCCGGTCGCAATATCGCTGTGCTGGTGGAAGCTGCAGTGCGCAACACAATTTTGCAATTGCGCGGCATCGATACCTACCAGGAATTCGTCGAGCGCCATCGCAAGGCAATGGCGCAGGGCTGACTGGTTGCCTTTATGTCCCGCGGTTGGGGCAATTTTCCCGGTTGCAGGTGGCGTACAGGCTTAAGGCGTGGTCAGTGATGGTGAAGCCCTTGGCTTTGGCCACAGCGTGCTGCCGTTTCTCTATCTCGGCGTCATAAAACTCTTCCACCTTGCCACAGTCCAGGCACACCAGATGGTCATGGTGCTGACCTTCGTCGAGTTCATATACCGCCTTGCCGCTCTCAAAATGGCTACGGATCAGAATGCCGGCCTGCTCGAACTGGGTCAAGACCCGGTATACGGTGGCCAGACCCACGTCGGAATGTTCTTCCAGCAGTACGCGGTAGATATCCTCGGCTGTCATGTGACGGTTCTGTCCACGCTGAAACACTTCCAAAATCTTCAGACGAGGTAAGGTGGCTTTAAGTCCGGTGTTCTTTAGTTCGTCAATGTTGGTCATAGTGTCTCGCAATACGCTTTAGCCTGGATTTCCAGCAAAGGCCCTGCCGCTACAATGTCCCGATCATATCGCTCACGCCCCTATCCATGCTTGAATCCCTCCGCTCGCGCCTGACCCTTTTGCCACTGGTTTTGCTCATGGGTGGGTTAACGGCGTGTTCCAGCACACCAGTATCCAAAAGCTGGTTGGAAACGATTTCACCGTATCGCTTTGACCGCGTGCAGGGCAACGTTATTACGCGTGAGCAGGTGTCAGCCTTGCAGATCGGCATGCCGCGAAGCATGGTTAAGGACATTCTTGGAACCCCTTTGCTGGCTAGCCTCTTTCATGCCGATCGATGGGACTATGTCTTTACCTTCAGGCGGCAAGGCGCGGAATCGCAGTCGCGTCATGTGGCTGTTTTTTTCAAAGGCAATAACCTGGATCGCTTTGAGGCGGATGACTTGCCCACTGAGGCGGAGTTTGTCGCCACCCTCAAGTCCATGACGAACATTGAGAAACTTCCCGCTATGACTGCCTCGGAGGAAAGCCTTCAAAAGTTCCCTCCCGCGAACCCCACGGTGCCGGTTGCACCCGCTGCAGTCAAAGCACCATCCGACTATCCGCCACTTGAGCCTTTAGCCAAATAAGCGCTAGAGCCTTTGGCTTTTTGACTGGAACGGGACAATGACCCACAGAATCGCAGTTGCCGGCGCGTCCGGCCGTATGGGGCAGATGCTGATCGACGCCATCCGCGCGGCAGACGATTGCCGTCTGAGCGGCGCGCTGGATATCGCTTCAAGTCCCGCCATCGGTAAGGATCCCGGCTCTTTCTCGGGTCAGCCCACCGGTGTGCTGATCACTGCCGACCTGCGCGAAGGCCTGGCCGACAGTCAGGTACTGATCGACTTCACCCGGCCTGAAGGCACTTTGGAGCACATCAAAGTCTGCCGCGAACTCGGCGTGGCTCTGGTGATTGGCACCACCGGTTTCAATGATGCGCAAAAAGCCGTCATCGCCGAGGCATCCAGGGACATGGCCATCATGATGGCTCCGAACATGAGCGTGGGCGTCAACGTCACGCTCAAATTGCTGGAAATGGCCGCTAAAGCATTGTCCACCGGCTACGACATCGAAATCATCGAAGCGCACCACCGCCACAAGGTCGACGCGCCTTCCGGCACTGCACTCAAAATGGGCGAGGTGATAGCCGATGCGCTAGGGCGTGATTTGAAGGACTGTGCCGTTTATGCCCGAGAGGGTGTGACTGGCGAGCGCGATCCATCTTCCATCGGCTTTGCCACCATCCGCGGTGGCGACATCGTGGGCGATCACACGGTGCTGTTTGCCGGTACGGGTGAGCGCATCGAAATCAGCCATAAGTCTTCCAGCCGCGCCACCTATGCGCAGGGCAGCTTGCGCGCCGTGCGCTTTTTGGCTGGCCAGAAAGTCGGCTTGTTCGACATGTTTGATGTGCTGGGCCTGAAGTGAACGCGCTTGATCTGCTGCTGCATCGCGATACCGTCAGCAGTGTGGTGGCGGTTCTGCTATTGCTGATGTCGGTCGGCAGTTGGGTGGTTTTGCTGTGGAAGGGCTGGCTGCTGCAGCGCGCGACACACGACGTCAGTCGAAGCCGGCAAGCTTTCTGGCAGGCTGCGAATTATGACGACGGCCTGACTGTGGTGCGCTCCATGGACCGTGAGCAACTGCTGTTGCCACTTGTCGAAGCCGCTCGGGTTGTGCCCACCGGCAATCTGGCGGCTGCGGGCGACCGCTCCCAGCAACTCACCCGTGTACTGCGTGATGCTTTGCATGGGGTGCTGCACAAGCTGCAAGCCGGCCAGGTTCTGCTGGCAACTGTGGGCTCTACGGCGCCCTTTGTGGGTCTTTTGGGCACGGTCTGGGGCATTTACCACGCCCTGCTCGGAATCGCAGGCGCTGGCCAGGTCAGCATCGAGAAAATTTCCGGCCCCGTGGGCGAGTCATTGATCATGACCGCCGCCGGTCTGGCCGTGGCAATCCCCGCAGTGTTGGGCTACAACATTTTGGGGCGTTTCATTGGCAACATCGAAGCCGACTTGGAAGGCTTCGCCCGCGATCTGCGCGAGTTGCTGCTGACGCAAAAATCATGAGCACCGCCGGGCCGCCCCAAGGTGTGAAGGCCCCCTCGGGGGGCAGCGCAGCACGCAAAGCGGCAAGCGTGGGGGCCACATTCCTATGAGCTTCGGTCGGTTGGAGCGCACGCAGGGCGCCAAGCCCATGAGTGACATCAACATGACGCCGCTGATCGACGTGATGCTGGTGCTACTGGTGATTTTCATCATCACTGCACCGCTGCTGGTCAGTTCGGTTCGGGTGGATCTGCCCAAGGCATCCGGCACTTCCGCCTCCAATGCGCCCAAATTTGTCGAACTGACCATCGACCGTGCCGGAGCCGTCTATGTCAACGATGCGGCACAAACGCCTGAAGAACTGACCACTGTGCTGGAGAAAACCGCCAAAGCCAATGCCGATGCCGAGGTGCGTTTGCGTGCGGACACCACCGTGCCCTACGGCAGAGTGGTGGAAGTCATGGGCGTGGCCCAAAAGGCCGGTCTGAATCGTATCGGTTTTGTCGCTGACGCGCCGGAATCTGCCAAGCCTTAGGCTGTTGGGCAGTTTCACCGAGCGGCCACCCCAACGGGAAACACCCCCCAGCTGGGAGCAGGGAGCTACTCGAAGCGAAGCCGCGTGGGTGTGACAGTCTTTCAGCGCCTAAAATCACCACAAGCTTCTTCTCTAGCGGCCCTTTAGCCGCACCACATTCCATGCAAGACAAATACCAGCACCTCGACGTTGAAAAGGCCGCACAAGCCCATTGGGCCCAACCTTTGTGGGATGGCCGCAATGCCTACCAGGTGGTTGAAAACGCACTCGACGCCAAAGGTCAGCCGCGCAAGAAGTTTTACGCTTGCTCCATGCTGCCTTACCCCAGCGGCAAGCTGCATATGGGTCATGTGCGCAACTACACCATCAACGACATGTTGGCGCGCTACCTGCGTATGAACAGCTACAACGTGCTGATGCCCATGGGCTGGGATGCCTTTGGCCTGCCTGCCGAAAATGCGGCGCTCAAGAACAAAGTGCCCCCTGCCAAGTGGACGTACGAGAACATCGCCTACATGAAGCAGCAGATGCAGGCCATGGGCCTGGCCGTGGACTGGAGCCGCGAGGTCGCCACGTGCGACCCCACGTATTACAAGTGGAACCAGTGGCTGTTTTTGAAGATGCTGGAAAAAGGCATCGCCTACCGCAAGACGCAGATCGTCAACTGGGATCCGGTGGATATGACTGTGCTGGCCAACGAGCAGGTGATTGATGGAAAGGGCTGGCGCACTGGCGCCACGGTCGAGAAGCGCGAGATTCCCGGCTACTACCTCAAGATCACCGACTACGCGCAGGAACTGTTGGACCATGTGCAGATGGGCAACGACAAGGCCACGCTCAATGGCTGGCCCGACCGCGTGCGCCTGATGCAGGAAAACTGGATCGGCAAGAGCGAAGGTGTGCGCTTTGCCTTTACCCATCAGATCAAGGGCAACGACGGTCAGTTCATCGGTGACGGCCGCATGTATGTGTTCACCACACGCGCCGACACCATCATGGGCGTGACCTTCTGCGCTGTGGCACCCGAGCATCCGCTGGCCGTCCATGCAGCCTTGACGAACCCGAAACTGGCCACTTTCATTGAAGAGTGCAAGGCCGGTGGCACCACCGAGGCTGAACTGGCCGTGAAAGAAAAGCTGGGTATGCCCACCGGCTTGCAGGTGATGCACCCGCTGTCGCACCGCATGGTGGACGTCTGGGTCGGCAACTATGTGCTCATGGGCTATGGCGACGGCGCCGTCATGGGCGTGCCGGCGCACGATGAACGCGATTTCGCCTTCGCCAAAAAATACGGTATCCCGATTCACGATGTAGTGCATATCGACGGCCTGGTTTACAACCACGACCATTGGCAAGAGTGGTACGC
>CANFNO010000104.1 GCA_947447845.1 Burkholderiales bacterium
CTCTACGCAAAACAAAAGGGGCGCTGCATTAGCGCCCCTTTTTTTATGACCTCTTCTGAATTACTGCCCCACGCCCCGGAATTTGGCTGCCAGCATTTCGCGCAACAGGCGGCGCTTGATGGTCTTGTTGGTGCTGACCCCATCGGTCCACCACCAGCCATCGGCCTGCATCGCTTTGGCCGCGCGCTCGAAGCACTGCACCACCTGCTCGAACTCGGCATCGCTGAAGTTCAGACTCCAGATGATGCGGGCACTGCCTACCCAACTCAGAGCCACGCCTTCAAAGCGCAGGTAATGCTGGAAGAGCCAGTTGAAGCTTGCAGGCTGCGTGTACAGCACGGTCCAGACCGAGGACATGCCAGCCACCTGCACCGGCACACCGGCCGCCTGCAGCCGCGCGTTCATCAGTTCTTCGCGGCGCAACCAGGTTTCGTCCACGTGGGCATACAGCGCGGCGATGTCGGCATCTTCCAGGCGATTCAAAAACACATTCATGGCGCCCATCACATAGGGGTGCGAATTGAAGGTGCCGCGGGCAAAGCAAATGTCGGCCGGCGAGCCCTCGCGAAAGCGCCGCATCCAGGCGCGCTTGCCACACAGCACGCCGATGGGAAAGCCGCCACCCAATGTCTTGCCGTAGGTGACCAGATCGGCGCGCACACCAAAGTATTCCTGTGCACCGCCTTTGGCCAGTCGGAAGCCCAAAAACACTTCGTCAAATATCAACGCGATGCCACGGTCGGTGCAAATCTTGCGCAACTCCTGCAGCCAGGCGGTATAAGCCGGGCGGTCAAAGTGGGCCTTGCGCGAACTGTCCAGCATGGCGCCATCGCTCGGTGCGGCGGCATTCGGATGCAGCGCCTGCAGCGGGTTGATCAGCACGCAGGCAATGTCCTTACGGGTACGCAAAACCTGCAGAGTGGCATCGCCCATCTCGGTCAGATTCAGCGTGTCGCGCGCGTGGATCGGGTTGCCGATGCCGGGCTGCACATCGCCCCACCAGCCGTGGTACGAGCCACAAAAGCGCACCAGCTTGTTACGGCCGCTGTGGTAGCGCGCCAGACGCACGGCCTGCATGACGGCCTCGGTGCCGGACATATGGAAGGACACCTCTTCCATGCCGCTGATGGCCTTGATGCGTTCCAGGTTGTCCAGCATCACCGGGTGGTAGGCACCCAGCACGGGACCGAGGTCCTTCACCAACTCGGCGCCCTCGGCCATGCAACGTTTGTAGAAGTCGTTACCAAACAGGTTGACGCCATAGGAGCCGGTCAGGTCGTAGAAGACGTTGCCATCCAGATCGGTCACCGTGACACCGGCGGTGCTCTGCACAAAGGAGCCCACCTTCAGGCCCTGCGCGGCCAGTTTGCGGAACTGAAACGGCACGCGGTAGGCGCTGACAAATTGCAAGTCCGACAGGCTCTCTGCCGCGGCAGCGCTGGCTTGCAGCGTCTTGGGGTAGCGCGCTTTGCCGCGCGCAATCAAGTTGCCAAATGCGGCCCGGCGCTTGGCCACTACATCAGGCGGCGCACCGTCCACGGCAAAGGCCTGGTCTTCATCGTAGCTGTAGCTCGGCAGCAGGGCGGCGATGCGGCGTGCCATGCGTGGATGCCCGGCCAGCGAGCGGTGTTTGGCAAAAGACAGATCGACGCGAGCCTGTGCCTTGCGAAACGCCACGAACAGCGCAGCGCTGCCCACGGCATACAGCGCCAGATTATTCAAACCAAACGATTCATTCACGGGGTATTGCCTTCCATGCAAAACAAAAGAGAGAAACTGAAAACATGACTTTGAAAAAACAACTTCATAGCCTGCTGGCCAATGAAGACTTGAACTTTTTGCTGACCAACCGCCTGCCCCGGCGCTGGCTGACCCAACTCGTGGGGCGCATTAGCAAGATTGAGAATCCGCTGGTGGCGCGCGCCTCGATTGGTATCTGGAAATTTTTTAGCGATCTGGATCTGAGCGAGGCCAAACAGCAGCACTTCAAAAGCATGCATGCCTGCTTTACCCGCGAGCTCAAAGAGGGCGCGCGCAGCATCGACCCCAGTGCGGACGTGCTGAGCAGTCCGGTGGACGGCATCATCGGCGCACACGGCCCGATCGAAGGCACGCAGGTGTTTCAGGCGAAGGGCTTTCCGTACACCCTGGAAGACCTGTTGGGCCACGAGGAAGATTTGGCGGCCTGGCGCAACGGCAGCTTTGTCACCCTGCGTCTCACGTCCTACATGTACCACCGCTTTCACGCACCCTACGACTGCACGGTGGAGAAGGTGCGCTACTTTTCGGGCGACACCTGGAACGTCAACCCGATTGCCTTGAAGCGCGTGGAAAAACTGTTTTGCAAGAACGAGCGCGCCTTCATCAGCACCCGGCTGAATGGCGGCGGCCCCATGGCTGGAAAACGCATTGCGCTGGTGCCGGTGGCGGCCATTCTGGTGGCCAGCATCCGGCTGCACTTTCTGGATGTGTTGTTTCACATGGGCTATCAAGGCGCCAAGACGTTTGCCTGCGATGCGACGTTCACCAAGGGGCAGGAGATGGGTTGGTTCCAGCATGGGTCTACGGTCATCCTTCTGGCGCCTGCCGGATTCACGCTTTGTCCTGGACTAGAGCAAGGGACTCACGTGCGGATGGGCCAGGCGCTCTTGCGCTTGTAACTGTGCAATGCGTTCGGTGCCGTAAACGGCGCTGAACGTTTGGGTGTGGCGCGACAGCACTTCGCGCAAAACACCCTCGAAGCTGTCAGCCACTGCACTCCAGGCCAGATAGGCCACGCTGCCAGGGGCCTGCATGCGCAGCTTCGCTTGCATCGCAGTGTCCAGTGCCAACGCAACCGATGCATTGACAAAAGCCAATTCGTCGCCGTTGGGCACCAGCACGCCATTCTGTTGGTTCACGATAAGTTCTAACGCTGCCGCATTGGCATAAGACAAAACCGCCAGCCCGCTGGCCATGGCCTCGGGCACTACGTTGCCAAATGTCTCGGTCATACTGGGGAACAAAAACAGATCGCCCGAGGCGTAATGCGCAGCCAGTTCTTCGTGCTTGCGGATGCCGGCAAAGTGGGCATCCGGCACCGCCTCTTCCAGGTCCTTGCGCAAGGGCCCGTCGCCCACAAAAACCAATTTGGCACGGGGCAGTTTGGCCTGAATGGCGCGAAAGGCCGAGACTACCAAACCTACGTTCTTCTCTTTAGCCAGACGGCCCACCAAAAGCACGACCGTGTCATCCGGCTGCACGCCCCAACTGGCACGCAAAGCCTCTGAGCGACGGGACGGTTTGAAAAGCTCGATCGCCACGCCACGAGAAACCACGGTGACGTTTTCATAGCCACGGCCCTTTAGCTCTTGCAGCATGGCCCGTGTGGGCACCATCGTGGCCTGGGTGCGGTTGTGCAGCTTGCGCAGATAGCTCTCGATGGGCGACTTCAGCAAGCCCATGCCGTAATGCTGCGAGTAGCTGTGAAAGTTGGTGTGGAACGAACTGGTGATGGGCAGGTGCAGCTTGCGTGCTGCAGCCACCGCAGACCATCCGAGTGGGCCTTCTGTCACCACATGCACGATGTCGGGGCGCTGCTCACTCCAGAGCTTGGTAAGGCGGCCTTTAGATGGCAGGCCAAAACGCAATTCGCCGTAAGACGGAACGGGGATGCCTTTGGACAGAACCTGGTCCAATCCGGCACGCGGCTCAAAGTCCTCGCGCGTTTGCCTGGGACGCACAATTTGCACTGCATGTCCGCGCTGCAACAAGCCCTCCACAATGCGCCCTAGCGTCATGGCGACACCGTTGACTTCGGGTGGAAAAGTTTCCGTGACGACCGCAATGCGCAGGCTGGCTGGCTTTGCGGCGTAGGATTCGATGAGGAGGTCGTCTGATGTTTTCACCCCGATAGGCTAAATAACCAACACTGCAGTTTGATGACTTCTATTTGACAATTTGAAGTCATTGGGGCTATTTGCGAATAGTCAATGTGCCTTCGCAATCACTACTTATGATGTGGATTCTAGGAGTTGGAATATGACCAAAAATCTTCAGAATCTCGAACGCCTGTGCCAGAAAATGCAAGCCCGCTATGGTGAGCAAGACCCGATGGTGCAGCAATTGCGGGAGGAGCTTTCAGAGCGTAAGCAGCAGACCCCCATCGCTGCGCACTGGACGGGCCAAAACGAGCGCCGAACCGCCGCACACCCAAGGGTGCACATGCGGTCGCATTAACCTCGCAAGTCGTTTGCCTTAACGCGAGAGCACCACGTGCTTGAGCATTTTGGTGGCGCCATAGATGTCGCTGAACCCATAGGCGTCAACGTCCACTTTTCCACTTTGGTGAATAGAGACCGTGGCCCATGCATAAGCGCGATCGGTCTCAGGGTTCTTGGTCACTTCACCCGGCTGCGCGTCCCAAGGCGAACCGCCGCTGCCCACCAACACCTGCCATGCGGCACCGCGTGGTTGCATCATGTTGAACTCGTGTTCGTGGCCGCAAAAATAGGTCGCGCCAAAGCGCTCAATCACGTCCCACAACGCATCCCGTTCTTTGTCTGATTTGTCCAAGCCATTAATGCCTGGCGCAGGCTTATCACCCATGCCGTAGTAGTAGGTGAATGCGGGCTTGTGACCAAACACAAACAGATGCTTGGCACCGCGCGCTTGCGCTTCCGCCATGTCTTTGGCCAACCAGACTACCGGCGCAGAATTATCTTTGCCAACCGGGTCGGTGTTGACGATGGCGAAGTGCGAATCCTTCACATCAAAACTGTAGGAAAGTTGGCTTTGATCGGTGCTCAATCCGTCCAGGGCACCGTTGTTCTGCACATTGATGTGGCTGGCCTCGGTGCCCACAATTTTCTGGAACCGGTCCGTGTCAATGATCAGGTCACCCATATTGGCGCGCCAGGCGTTTTCGTTTTCCGGCTGTGCCTTCTTGCCCAAAGGTTTGGACTGCACCTCGTGGTTACCGGGCACGGGCACGACGTACGTTCCCGTTTCCATCAACGGCGCCACCATGCCGCGCCAAAAACCGTATTGACGGTAGAAGGCCATCAAGTCCGAGCCCACCACATCGGCCACGCTATTGCTCGGTGTAGGGCCTGCCAAGCCATAGCCCATGATCATGTCGCCGTTGAAGAACAGCAACTTGGACTTCTGCCCTTCGATGTCACGCATGATGCGCGACCAGGCCTTGGTGTTTTGCAACCAGATTTTGTCTTGCGCGGAAAGCGGCTTCATGGTTGCATCAGGTTCCTTGGGGTCCTGGCGCGAATCGCCCACCGTAGAAAAACGCAGCAGCACCGGATCAGATGCATCGCTGTTGGTTTGGGCGTGCAATGCGCTGCTGGTAGCGCACAAGGCACTCCCTGTCAGAACGATGAGAGCGAGAAGTTTCTTGGTCATGGTGGGCAATTGTTGGAGGATTAAACCTTCCAATTACAGTGAAAAAATATGACAAAACCAAGTCGCTTTGCTGACGATTGCTGACATGCCCTGATTGCGTTTGCATACCGCAACGTCAAAGAATTGACATGCAAAAGTCAAGAGAACGACACACGTGAAACCTAAGCTCGGCTTCCGACTGATTGCAGACCCATGCGCAGTCAGAAACGCTTAATTCACTAAAGGCTCATATGCAAAATTCTTTCCGTAAAAATACCCTCGCTCTGGCTGCTTTGCTGGCCATCGGTGGCACCGTTCTATCTACCAGTGCTTCCGCACAAACCGCTGTCGCAGTGCCGTCCAGCGTGACCGTTTATGGTCGTCTTGATTTGGCTCTTGAAGCCAACAGCAACGGCTCTACGAATCGCACAGCGATTCAAAACTTCTCTTCACGTTTGGGCTTCAAGGGCGACAAGGCTTTTAGCGGCGACCTGAAAGGCATCTTCCAACTGGAAACTGGCGTGGCTCCAGATGACACGACACAAAGCAAGACACTGGCTAGCCGCAACAGCTTCGTGGGCCTGAGCAGCGCCTCCATGGGTAGCCTGATCGTTGGCACCAACGACATGCCTTTGAAGTCCATGGAAGGTACTGCCATCGCCCTGTGGGGTGAAGGCGATCTGCAAGAGTTGATCATTCACGGCAAGGGTTCAAAGACTGCCACCAACACCGCCGGTGTGGGCGCTTTCGACAACATCCACACCCGCAAGACCAACGTGTTGTTGTACACCAGCCCCAAGTTTGCCGATGTCGTCGCCAAGCTGGCCTATTCGCCTGATGAAGCCTCCGTTGCCGCTGCTGCTGGCGTGCCTGCCTATGCCAAGAACATGATCGGCGCTTCGCTGTACTGGGACAACGGCACGTTCAATGCAGGCTATGCTTACCAAAGCCTGGACAATGCCATCGTCCCCACTGCCACCACCAGCGGTTATACGTTGACCGGCAACAAGGCCACTGTCGGAATGAAGATGAGCAACTGGTCCGCAGGCGTGGCCATGAGCACCATTGACAACGGCAATGCCAAGAAGACCAACAACTGGATCATCTCTGGCGCCTACATCATGGGTCAAACCACATTGAAGGCCAGCTACGGCGCTTCCAGCGAATCCGCCAGCGGTGCTTCTGATGACCTGACTGCCACTGCGATCGAAGCCGATTACGCAATGGACAAAGACTTCACTCTCTACACTTACTACGCTGTCATCAACAACAGTAAGAATGCCAAGGGCTCGTTCGCAGCCGCTGACAACTTCCCCGCAGTTGTGAAGGCTGGCGATACCCCAACCGCATTGGGCTTCGGCATTCGCTACAACTTCTAAGCATAAAAATATAGCCAGTTGATTCCAAGGTTTTGATACGGCGACTCGCAAGAGTCGCCGTTTTTTTTATTGCGAATTGTCACGGTGCGTTCACATAGGGGACCTAGCATGGCCATAGCCAATATCTCATAGGACCCGACATGAAACTGCCAGTATCCTTCCGTCCCGGTCAGGGACTTCTGTTTTCGCTTTGTGCCGCTACCATAGGTTCAGCTGTCCTCTTTGGCTGCGGAGGCAGCGCCAACGTATCAGCCCTTACCGTAAATGGTGTGGCTGCCACGGGCGCCGCCATGGGTGGTGCGAACATCTCGGTGATGTGTGTTAACGGCCTGCTCAACACCGGCAAAACAGCGAGCGATGGCAGCTACTCCATCCTGGCGTCCGGGGCTTTCCCCTGCATGCTAGAAGCCAGTGACGCCACGCACAAACTGCATTCCGTGGCCAATGGCAGCGGCAGTAGCGCAACCGCCAACATCACACCACTGACCGAACAAATGGTGGCCTCCCTGTCTAGCGACAGCGTGGACACAGCCGCCTTCTTTGCCGCCTTTGGCGCAGCCAAGGCAGCCACCGTGGCGCCTGACAAACTGGCTGCAGCGCAAACCTTGGTGCTAGCCAACTTGGCTGCCAATGGTGTGGATACCAGCGCGCTGAAAGATTTGATAACCGACAAGCTGGTCGCCAAGACAAGCACACAGACTGGCAATGCGCTGGACGCCTTGCTGGATGCGATAGCTGCCAAGCCAGTTAGCGTGCGCCTGATCGCGATGAACGATTTTCACGGCAACTTTGCACCCCCATCAACAACCAATGGTGGCTCGATGGTGCTACCCAATGGCGGCGCAGGCCAGAAGGTGACAGTAGGTGGTGCCGCCTATCTGGCCACGCTGGTGAAGAACCTGAAGACAGAAAACGCCAACAACATCGTGGTCGGTGCGGGCGATTCCATCAGTGCCTCGCCCTTTGAATCCATGATCACCCATGACGAAGCCACCGTGGACATTCTCAACACCATCGGCCTGGAAGTGTCGTCCGTGGGCAACCACGAATTTGATCGTGGCAGCGTGGAACTACTTCGCATGCAGAACGGCGGCTGCTTCCCGGCCTCCGGTTCACAGGGCGTGGTCGGCTCCGACACTTGTCTGGTGAACGGTGTTTACCCCGGTGCCAAGTTCAAGTACCTGGCTGCCAACGTGAATGTC
>CANFNO010000105.1 GCA_947447845.1 Burkholderiales bacterium
AAGTGGCGCGTGATTTTTATCTGACCAAAGAAAAGATCTTTTCGCGCAAACTCACCGAGGTCATGCTGGCCTACAAGATTGAGCGCACGCTCTCTAAAGACCAGATCCTAGAGTTGTACATGAACCAGGTCTATCTGGGGCAGCGCGCCTATGGCTTTAGCAGCGCGTCGCGCATCTACTTCGGCAAACCCCTCAAGGACGTGAGTATTGCGCAGGCGGCAATGCTGGCCGGTTTACCCCAGGCCCCCAGCACGGTGAACCCGGTGGTCAACCCCAAACGCGCACAGGCACGCCAGCGCCTGGTCTTGAAGCGCATGCGTGATCTGGGCTACATCACCGAAGCCCAACTCGCCCAGGCCCAGAAGGAAGACCTGCATGTGCGCATGGACGGCCAGAGCTACAGCAACCATGCCCAGTACGCCGCCGAGATGGTGCGTCTGGCCATGGTGGCCCAGTTCAAAGACGAGGCCTACACGCGTGGCATCAACGTCACCACCACCCTGGTCAATGCCGAGCAGGATGCCGCGTATGAGGCCGTGCGCCGCAATGTGCTGGCCTACGACCAGCGCCACGGCTACCGGGGGCCCGAAGCCTTTGTGGAACTGCCTGCCAACCCGACTGAGCGCCAGAAGTTGATCGAGACCACGTTGCAACAACACCCTTCCAGCGACAAAATGCTGGCCGCCGTCGCAACCACGGTCAGCCCCCAATCCGTGCATGCGCTGCTGGCCAATGGCGACGAAGTGGTTCTGACAGGGGATGGCTTACGTTGGGCAGCGGCAGCGCTGGCGCCCAAGGCTTCCGCGGCGATCAAAGTCAAACCCGGCTCCGTCATTCGGGTGCAGCAAGACGGCAAGGGCCGCTGGACCATCACGCAATTGCCCAATGTGGGCGCAGCTTTTGTGTCGCTCAACAACCAGACCGGCGCCTACCGCGCACTGGTGGGCGGTTTTGATTTTGGTGCCAGCCAGTTCAACCATGTGACGCAAGCCTGGCGCCAGCCCGGCTCGTCCATCAAGCCCTTCATCTATTCCGCTGCACTGGAGCAGGGTTACTCACCGGCCACCGAGGTCAACGATGCGCCACTCACGCTGAGCAGCGCGGAGACGGGTGGCCAACCCTGGTCGCCGCAAAACGATGACGATGTGTACGAAGGCGCCATCACCCTGCGCCGTGCGCTGGCCCAGTCCAAGAACGTGGCGGCCGTGCGCCTTCTGCGGGCCATCACGCCGCAGGTGGCGCACGACTTTCTGCCCCGCTTTGGCCTGGACCCTGCCAAGCATCCGGTGAACTACACCCTGGCGTTGGGCACGGGGTCGGTCACACCGTTGCAAATGGCCGCAGCCTATTCGGTATTTGCCAATGGCGGTTTCCAGATCAACCCCTACCTGATTCAAAAGGTGGTGGATACGCGCGGCGTGGTGCTCTTTGAAGCCAAGCCGGTGGCTGTGGCGCAGGAGGCCGACCGCGTGCTGGATGCGCGCAACGCTTTCGTCACCACCAGCCTGCTGCACGAGGTAACCGTCAGCGGCACCGCTGCAGCATCCCAAAAGCTCGGCCGCCCTGACCTGGCTGGCAAAACCGGCACCAGCAGCGACGCAGTGGACGGCTGGTTTGCAGGCTTTGCCGGCCCCGTCACCGGCGTGGCCTGGATGGGCTATGACGAGCCGCAATCCCTGGGCGGGCGCGAATTTGGCGCCACTCTGGCACTGCCGATCTGGATGGACTACATGGGCGCCGCGCTCAAAGGTAAACCCACCTACGCGATGTTGCAGCCACCGGGCGTCTCGCAGCATCAAGGTGACTGGGTGTATGACGAATTCCAAGGCATCGCGGCCAAGCCCGCTATCGACCTGGACTTGCTGGATCGCCTGAAAAACCTGCTGGGTACCCGTTAAGTCAGGGAATTGAATGGAGAGTCGTGTTCCAATCTGGGCATCGATTCTTATCGTCGGTTGCGGCCCGTGGGCGGCGACCCACCATGCGACCACACACGAATAAAGACTCTCCAGCCATGTTTTCACGTTTTCTTCAGTCATGCCTCATCGCTACGTGCCTCGCCGCATCCACTGGCCAAGCGCTTCCCCTGCGCTCTGAACACGCCATCGTCATCAGCGATGCAACCGGCCAGGTCGTCATGGAAAAAAATGCCGATGCCATCGTCCCCATTGCCTCCCTGACCAAACTGCTGACCGCGATGGTGGTGCTGGACAGCAAGCCCGACATGGAAGAAAAAATCTCCATCGAAAGCGAAGATGTGGACTTGCTCAAGCACAGCCGTTCGCATGTTCCCGTGGGCACCACGCTGCCACGCAAGAAAATTCTGGAACTGGCGCTGATGTCCTCCGACAACCGAGCCGCTGCCGCGCTGGCGCGCACCTATCCTGGCGGCGAGCCCGCTCTGATTCGGGCCATTGCTGCCAAGGCCCGTGCGCTGGGCATGGCCAATACGGAGATCAAGGAACCCACCGGCCTTTCACCCGAAAACACTTCCACCGCCGCTGACCTGGCGAAGATGGCAATGGCGGCATCCAAATATCCGCAAATTGTGGCCATCACCACCGACACGGAAGACCAGATCAGCATGAACGGCCGCAGCCGCACCTTTCACAACACCAACCGTCTGGTAGGGGCCACCGGCTGGGACGTGCTACTGTCCAAGACCGGCTTTACCAACGAGGCAGGCCATTGCCTGATCATGCGCATCAAGCAAGCTGGCAGACAAGCTACGCTGGTTTTATTGAATGCCAATGCAGGCTCCAGTCGGATGCTCGATGCCTTGAGAATTCGCCAGTATCTGGCAGCGCACATTCCCGCATCTGCCGTGCCGCGCTACCCGACGGTTGTTGCTAACCGGTAAGCGACAGCAAGCCGGTATCGGCGTCAGCGCAACCGTTACTTGTGCCCGCCGCCAGTAGAGAAGCCGCCAAACGCACCGCCTGCGGTGCGGCCTGTAGCGTAGTTGCTGCAATCTTGCACGGCAGGGTCACAGTTGCTGGAGCAGGTGGTGACCGACAGCATGACCAGCACGATAACCACAAATACCCAGAAGTCCGGCCGCATCCAGAAGCCACCGCTGGCGGCAAAGGGCTTGACATCGGCACGCTGCAGCAGCTCTTTTTTATCCTGAAGCTTGAAGGCCTGGGCCACGGCATCGCTACCAATCTGGCCACCCACGGACCAGGTCAGTTCCTGGGCCGACTGCTCCATGGATAGCAGACTTTTGCCATTGGCGTAGTCGCGGTTGGAGGTGCGCTGCCCACGGCTTACCTGCCAATAAAACTCGCCCAGCACATAATTGGTTTCAGTCTGGTAGCTCTCCTTCAGCAAATAGCGCGTTCCCAGATACGTGGCGCTTTGCCCGTTGCTACTGACCACTGGTGCCCCGGTGGCCGGTTTGACCACACTCCAGCCGTCCGTGCTATCGACCAAAAAAGTAAAGCCGCGCTTGCTGTTAAAAAGCAAATACTCGTCCCAGCCGAAGTGCTCGGCGGGGTCGGCGGGGTCATTGCCCATGCGGTGCTGGTAACCGACCACCTGCCACTCCGCGCCTTGCAGCGCCCCGCTGCTGCCCAGCGCAATCAGCGGCTGCACCGGTTCGTCCTGCGTGGCATGCTTGAGTTCACCTGCCAAACCCTTTGAGAGGTCGATGATGCTGTTGCAGGCACTGCAGGTCATGCTTTGCGTGGTGGCCAGCAGCGCGCTGAGAGATGCACCGCAACTTGGACAGTTAAATGCGCGGCCTTTTTCCTCTTTGCCAGACGCATCGCGCAGGCCACTGAGCTTCAAATCGTCCAGCAACACCGTCTGGCCTTTGCTGATTTCCGGTGGCGTGCGGCCATAGTCAATGCTCAGCACTTCGGCAGCGGCTCGCACATCGGCACTCTGGCTGCGCAACTCCACATAAGCAAAACTGCGCCCCAGTTCGGGCAAATGCGGCAGCTCACCTTGGGCGGAAATGAGCGCCACCTGCTGATTGGAGGCCACGCTGAAGGGCGTGCCGTTAATAGCCGTGCCGGCCCCGATGCGGAACGCCTCTGCCGGAGCCACCTCTTGCGGCGGCAGCGCCAGGCTGAACACATAAGCACCGTTGTCTTCACTGAGATAGGCACTGCGGCCGTCGGCTAGCAGTGCGTGCCATTCAGTCCAGGTACCTTCGCCATACTTGTATTGCAGGCGGCCCACCAGCGTGAAGCCCTGGCCATTCCAAGTGCCCGAGGTCTGCAGCTGCAAAGGACTGTGATCCTCAAACAGCTCAGCCATCTTGCCGATGCGCTTGAGCACATCGCCCTCACGCACCACCATGCTGCGGCAATACGCGCAAATGGCGTGGGTGGATTGGGCGCTGCGGAAATCTACCGGCGCGCCGCAGCCCGGGCAAGGTGCCCGGTAACTACGTTGGGAGTTTTCGATTGCCACGCCCTGCGGTGAAGGGCTAAACCAGCTTCTTCAAAAGCTCTGCCTTTTTGGCGTCAAACTCTTCTTGCGTCAGGATGCCTTTGGCCTTCAGGTCAGCCAGTTTTTCCAGCGTGGCCATCACATCCTCGGGCTTCATACCCACTGCCGCCTGCGCAGCCGCAGCAGGTGCGGCCTGCAATCCGGCTTGTAGATTCTGTGCGAGCACCTGGCCCAGTGCTACACCGGCACCCAGACCCATGGCGTCCCCGGCAATTCCGCCTCCGTGACCAGCCCCTTCGGCAAATTTCGGGATCGCCTGCGCGGTCTGGTATTGCATGAACTTGCCCATGTCGCCGCCGACCATGCCCATGCCGATTTTTTGATCCAATACTTTTTGCAATTCTTCTGGCAACGACACGCTTTGCACCGTCATGCCTTCGAGCTTGAGGCCGATCTTTTCAAACTCGGGTGCCAACTGCTTGGTCAGCGCCTGTGCGAAGCTAAGCTGGTTGGCTGCCAGGTCGAGAAAGGCAACGCCGCTTGCTGCAATCGCATTGCTGATGTTTTGCAGCACCAAGCCGCGCAACTGGCCATCCACGTCTTCCACGGTGTAGCGCTCGCGCGTGCCCGATATCTCGGTGTGAAACAGCGCAGGCGCAGCCACGCGGAAGCTGTAGTTGCCAAAGGCGCGCAGGCGCACCGCGCCAAAGTCGGCGTCGCGGATGGTGATAGGTTGGGGCGTGCCCCACTTTTGATCGATCTGCTGGCGCGTGCTGAAGAAATACACATCGCTCTTGAAGGGCGAGTCAAACAGCTTGTCCCAGTTCTTCAGATTGGTCAGCAGCGGCAGGGTCTGTGTGGTCAGCTTGTGGGTGCCAGGGCCAAATACATCGGCCACATTGCCCTCATTCACAAACAAGGCCATTTGCGATTCACGCACCACCAGTACGCCACCATTCTGGATTTCCATGTCCTGCATGGGGTAGCGCCACGCCAGGGTTCCGTCCGATTCCTCGGTCCACTGAATGACATCAATAAACTGTTTCTTGATGAAGTCCATCAAACCCATGGCACGCTCCTGAGGTGGCAGTAGAGGCAATGATACTAGTGCAGTCCCGCTTGCCCTTGAGATTTTCAGGGACTCGGGCACTCCCAGGTTACTGTTACCCGCGGTCAAATACGATCACACCGAAGGAGAGCCAAGACATTGCAGAATCGCTCACCCACGCCGATCCGGAAAGCGCCACCACTTCGGAAATTTCAGAGGCCATGACTGCGCCTTACTTTTGGTTGTTCTTCATTGGGCAAGGCTGTGTATTTCAGAGTACTTGCTGCTAAAGCTGCGCAAAAGAAATCGATTTCTGTTCATTGCTGAACATTAGTGAACGTAGGGAATGGCGTTACCCACCAAGCTTCGCATATGTTGAACCCAAGTGGGCTCAACACTCCTTGCCAATTCAAATAGAAGAAATGAAATGCAGACCAAAGTAAAAATTCCTTTATCCATGACTCGTGAGTCAGAGCAGGCCATTGGCTTTCTCATGCGAATCAGTGAATTGTTAAAGCACCAGCGTCGGCACTTTGACGATGCGGTAGTGACTCACTGCATTCGTCTGGTTCAAGACTATGTTGAGGACAATGCAAAGGACGCCACGTCCGATGCGCCCCTGCGGCCTCAATAGGCCAAGACGACAGGCTCCGGTCGTCGCAATTTCTTTGGCGCTGCTTGATGGAACACAAGGCCGCCAAGGATTGTCTGCGGCAGGACAATCAAAAGTACGTCACATCGCTCGCTGCAACATGATCCGCGTCCACAGTTATTCAATCGCGGACGTATTTCTCTATGAGCCAACTCGTGTTCGGTATCCGTGAAGCAGACAAATGCTGCCTTCACTCAAAAATCGGCCTTCCCACTTTTTCTGAATCCCATTTGCTCCTCGGCATGACCATGCAAATTGCGCGTGGCACACGCTAGAACCGCCATGCCCGCGTCACACGGAATTGGATTTTTCGGGGTAGGTATGCGTGCTGCCTGCGTACTGTGTTTGTGGTGGTGCGTGCCGGGCCTGGCGCAGTCATTGCCCACCCTGATAGATGGTGTGCTAACCAGTCACCCATCGGTGCGCTCGCAACTGGCGCAGAGCGAATCGGCAAAACAGGCAGTAGAAGGTGCGCAGTGGCAGTTTTACCCGACACCCTCACTTGGCTTCGAGCAGGTCAACGCCGCCTCCTCTGACCCAAACTACCCCAGTTACGGTGACAAGAACGTCACCACGCTACGACTGCAGCAACCGTTGTGGACTGGCGGACGCCTGACTGCCGGTCTAGACAAGGCCCAGGCTGGGGTGCTGGCGAACCAGGCAACCCTTGAGGGCACGCGCCAAGACTTGGCCGTGCGCGTAGTGCAGATTTATGCCGATTGGTTTGGCGCTCTGCTCAAACGCCAGGCCCTTGATAAGAGTCTTCAGTCCCACCAAATCCTTCGTGCACAGATCCTGCGTCGCATCACAAACGGAGTCTCACCGCAAAGCGACCTCACGCTGCTGGTCGGGCGCCAACAGCAAACTGAGGCCGATCAGGCCGCCTCCCGTGCGCAGGAGCAAACCGCACTAGGACGCCTGACCCAAATGCTGGGCCGCGCCCTTCAACCTCAATCGCTTGCGCAATCACCAAGTTCCGTCCTTGCGCTGGACGAGAGCGCACTGGATTTGATGACCCATGCACAGACGACCAGCCCCAGCGTTGTCAAGTTGCAGGCGCAAGCTCGAATAGCCGAAGCCGAGATCAACGAGCGCAAGGCAGACCTCTCTCCAGAAGTCTATTTGCGAGCAGAACGACAGTACGGCAACTTCGCCGTAGCAAACAGCTCCCCCATCAACCGATACTTTGTGGGCTTTTCCAGTCATTTTGGTGCCGGGCTTTCGTCGCTGAACCAGGTGGGCGGAGCACAAGCCCGCTACGAGGCGGCGTTAGCCGACATCGACAGCATCCGCATCAGCCTGGGTGAGCAGGTCCAAGCCGACTTTGCCCAGGCCGAGGCGGGTCAGGCGCGATTGGCAGCCCTGCAGGCTTCGCTGGCCTCCTCCGACAACATTGCCAGAGCCTGGAGTCGCCAATTCGTGGCCGGCCGCAAGACCTGGCTGGATGTGATGAATGCAGTGCGAGAGCAAACGCAGTTGGAAACCCAGATCGCTGACGCGCGGGCATCACAGTTATTGCTCACCTGGCGACTGAACATTGTTGGCCGTGGCCTGGACGACACCTTGGTCCTGGGCCACAACAGCACGGCAGCCGTCAAGTCACCCGCCACACCAGAAACAGCCACGCCAGAACAAACCCTGGCCGATGCCTTTAGCGACGAAAGCTGGCTAGCAACCGGACAGGTTCCTTTGTACCCCCAAAACACAAGCGATGCACTTGACCTGCGCATGGCTGGCGAAATCGACACCCTTCACCTTGGACTGGGCCTCGGCCTGGTTACAGAAGCAAGAAAGGGAACGGTAACCGAGGCGACAAACGGGCCTTCCGCAGCACACAACAACATTAATGAGGGGG
>CANFNO010000106.1 GCA_947447845.1 Burkholderiales bacterium
ACGCATCGCGCAAACCATGCTGCGGGATGGCAGACTGGTCTGGACCAACCTCAACCTGCGCGCCAAGGTGGGCGTGACCGATGACGGTGACCAGGGCAAATGGAAGTACTGCATGCCCGACGTGTTCTCCATCCGCAACTCATCGGTGCAGGCTTATCTGGAACCCGTGGTGCATGAAATCAAAGTCAGCCGCGCCGATCTGCTGGGCGACTTGAAACGCCCGGAAAAACGCCAGGCCTATTTGGAACTAGGCGGGCAATGCTGGTATGTGCTGGGCCGCGATGCCAAAGACCGCCCCATTGCCGATCCAGACGAAGTCCCCCCGGAGTGCGGCGTCATGCAGGTGGTTGGCAGTGCCGTTGAAGTGCTTCGTGTGGCGCCCAAACGGCAGTTCCATCAGTTGCCGTTTGGGGTGTGGATGACGCTGGCAAAGGCGACACCGCTGCGGTCCGATGAGGCCCTGGCGCAGACGATGGCGCTCAAGGACGGCCTGATTTTTGGCCCTGACAATTCAGATATCGAAGGTGGAAAGTGAAGCACCGATGGCGTCTAACCACCACAGCCCCCGCACCCTCCCCCACAGCCGCCACCACCACCACCACCGCCTCCGCCACCACATCCACCGCCGCATCCGGCCATGTCTTTGGAGTTACCCGTGGTGTTGATGCTGTCTTTGCCAAACAAATAGTTGATGCCGGCAAAGTCTTCGCTTGCCATCACGGCCTGCGTGCCAAAAAGTGCAAAGCCCAATGCAACCCAGGCGACTGGAATCTTCCCAAGCGACGCACCATCCGACGCGTTTGGCTTGGTGCAATCGGTTTGAAGTGACTGGTGCTGACGTTTCAGTTCGGTAAGCGTTTCCTGCCCCAGCGAGGTCAGACCCGGGGAGTTCTTGGCGTGATACAGAAAGGCGGCTTTCGTGACGAACAGCAGGACGATCAAAAAGGCAATGGCGTGGTGATTTTGCAGTCCGTATAGCAGCCGGCTAACCCCAAGTACACCAAGAGCAAATAGGCACCAAAGCGCCCTCGAACGCTCCGTCAAAATCTCGTTTTGTTCAATCGCTAGGCCCGCATGGATGAGCCGATAACGGATATGGCCAGTCAACTGCTCTGCTATTGCCGTGAGGCTGTCAACTTCGACTTTTCCACTTGGCACATGGGCCAGAATTTTGCGCTCCACTGGGTGCAGGTCTTCAATGCCCTTTGCCAAGTCGAATGTGCCTTCTGAGCGTTCGCAACTCGCCCCTGTAATCTTGTTCGACTCACGCTGAGCCTGCAGTTTGAGCATTCCAAGATCAATTAGCCGGGTCAGCGCGGTGCCAAGCACCCTGTGCGTGCCACCCTCCAGGCATGCCACTTCATAGGGATCCAGTGCGCTGGTCTTGGTCGTACGCTTCACCCGATGACGAAAAACGGCTGGTAGCCAGCAGGCGACCAACAACAGCAAAACATAGAGCAAAAGAAATTCATTCCCAGTGATCACCGTCCAGAGTGACCTGCCAAGGGTGATGTGGAAGACGAAGCCAGCGGCCACTGCCATCAGTGCCATGAGCCAACCGGATCGCAATGGAAACGAGTGCGTTGAATCCCGCGACTCGTTGGCCGTACTGGTGGGTTTCCCCATAAAGCGCGCGCCCACGCCGGGCCATATTGTGGCGTCGGGCTCCTGCTGAAATTGATCGCGATAGGACTCCAGCGTGCTTTGATACATGGCTTGGTGTTTTTTGAGTTCGTCCTCGCCACCGCGCGATGCATGGTGGTGCAGAAACACGCCAAATATCTCGTCGCACATCCGCTTATAGGAGACTGTTTGGGTCAGGTGCAGATGCCAGGCCTGGTCCACATCATCGGAGGGGCAAACCATTTGGCCACGGACCTGGGTCAAAAAAAGGAACTTGCGGTACTCCTGCGTAACCAGCTCCGCGTAGCCACTTGTCCAATTATTCTCCTGCGCCAGCTTGGCCTCGAAGCTAACTTCCGATGTTGGATCCGAGAGGCGAAATGCCTGAATTTCCCTAAAAAGTTCTAGATCTAGTGCCTGCATTTTTTCCTCCTGATTTGGTTTCTGCTGATTAAGCTGAGACCGATTGTTTCCAATCAGCACCTGTCGCAAAAGTGTGGGTTCCCACACCCTGAAGCAAAGTGTCGATCAGGTCCGCACCTTGCGAAACCGTGCAAATACACAAGGTGAATATGTGAAAGTACGTAGGGGTTAACTCCGGTGATCTGGTGATCCCGTGCCCATGCAGCAAAACATTCTGGTTACGCGGTATCGTGAAGCTCTTGTGGTGAGCCCAATCAAACGCATACTCTGTGAAACCGCACAAACACCTGTTTTTGCACTCCAACCTGGCTCCGACTTTTCACATGAATCCAACCCATAGCAACGCCATCCAGCCCGGCTTCCTCGCCTTCCATAGCAACCGCTCGGAGAACCTGGCCGAAGTGGTGATCAGCTGGACGCAACGCCACCCCTTGCACGCGCTGGAAGAGGAAGTCATCCTGGTGCAAAGCAACGGCATGGCCGAGTGGGTGAAGATGGAGCTGGCGCGCATGGGCGGCGTCTGTGCGGCCACGCGGGTGGAGTTGCCCTCGCGCTTTTTGTGGCGCACCTACAGGCAGGTGCTGGGGCGCGAGGCGGTGCCCAACGATTCGCCGCTGGACAAGGTGCCCATGGTCTGGCGCCTGATGCAGTTGCTGCCCAAGCTGATAGCGCAACCTGCGTTTGCTCCCGTGGCCGGTTTTTTGCGCGGTGACGAGCCGGACCGCATGCTGCAACTGGCCAGCAAACTCGCCGATTTGTTCGACCAATACCAGAACTACCGCGCCGACTGGCTGCAGGCCTGGGCGCTGGGCCAGGACGATCTGATTCTGGCCAATGGCAAGCGCGGCGAACTGCCGGCCGAGCAGGCCTGGCAACCCCTGCTGTGGCGCGCCGTGTTGCAGACGCTGGATGAGACGCAGCAGCAAAGCATCCGCCCCCAATTGCAGCAGCGGGTCATTGACCATCTGAACGCCGGTGCCGCCCTGGCCAGCCAGGTGGCGCGCCGCGTCATCGTCTTTGGCATGAGCCAGATTCCCATGACCACCTTGCAGGCGCTGGCGGCCCTGTCCACGCACAGCCAAGTGCTGCTGGCCATCCCCAACCCCTGCCAGTACTACTGGGGCGACATCATGGACGGGCGCGAATTGCTCAACGCCCAGCGCCACCGCCAGCCGCTGCGCCAGGGTCGTGACCTGTCGGTTTTGCCACTGGAAGACATGCACGCCCATGCGCACCCGTTGCTGGCCGCGTGGGGCCGCCAGGGGCGCGACTTCATCCGCCAGTTGGATCATTTCGACGATGCAGAAAAGGCCAAGCTGCAGTTTGAACTGGCGCGCATCGACCTGTTTGACGACACAGCCGAAGACGCAGACGCCCCCCTGCTGCTACAGGTGCAAAACCGCATCCGCGACCTGGTGCCGCTGGCCGAACACGCGCCATGCGCCATAGCCGCGCAAGACCAGTCCGTGGTGTTCCACAGCGCGCACAGCCCGATCCGCGAACTCGAAGTCCTGCATGACCAGTTGCTGCATCTGCTGGCCCACCCCAAACCCGGCACGGCGCCAAAACCGCGCGACATCATCGTCATGGTGCCCGACATTGAGCGCATGGCCCCGGCCATCCGCGCGGTGTTTGGCCAGTACAAACGCAGTGACGCGCGCTTCATCCCCTTTGACATTGCCGACCTCAGCGCCAAGTCCGACAGCCCGCTGATCGGCGCGGTGGACTGGCTGCTGCGCCTGCCCATGCAACGCTGCCGCATGAGCGAATTGGTGGACCTGCTGGAGGTGGCGGCAATCGCCGAGCGTTTTGGCATTTCGCAGGAGTCTTTGCCGCGTTTAAGCCAATGGATGGTGGGCGCGGGCATCCGCTGGGGTTTGAATGACGCACACCGCAGCGACTTGGGCTTGGGCGCCTGTGGCGACCAGAACAGTGCCTGGTTTGGCCTGCGCCGCATGCTGCTGGGCTACGCCAGTGGCGCCGTGGCGGTGACCAAGCACCTGACAGAGCTGGAGACTATCGAGCCCTACTCGGAAGTGGGCGGGCTGGAGGCCGAGTTGGCCGGATCGCTGGCGCACTTGCTGCAAGCCCTGGTGACATGGTGGGCCGTGGGCAGTACACCCGCCACACCGGCGGTGTGGGCACAGCGCTGCCGCACCCTGCTCGCCGACGTCGCACGCTGCACTACCGACCCCGATAAGCAAGCCTTGCGCGCGCTGGAGGATGGCTTGATCACCTGGCAGGACGCCTGCGAAGGCTCCGGCTTTGCCGAAGAAGTGTCTTTGGTGGTGGCCCGCGCAGCCTGGCTGGAGGCGGTGGAAACGCCCAGCCTGAACCAGCGCTTCCGTGCCGGTGGCGTGACCTTCTGCACCCTGATGCCGATGCGCGCCATCCCGTTTGAGGTGGTGTGCCTGCTGGGCATGAACGATGGCGACTACCCGCGCCGCGGCACCCGCAGCGACTTCGACTTGATGGGACTTCCTGGCAACAGCCGCCCCGGCGACCGCTCCCGGCGCGAGGACGACCGCCAGCTCATGCTCGAAGCGCTGCTCTCCGCGCGCCAGGTTTTTTATGTCAGCTGGTGCGGCCGCAGCGTGCGCGACAACAGCGAGCAACCGCCCTCGGTGCTGGTGTCGCAACTGCGCGATTACCTCAGCGCCGGTTGGGGCAAGGCCGTGGTCACCAGCCGCACCACCCAGCACCCGCTGCAGCCCTTTAGCCGGCAATATTTTGAGGAGGGCAGCGACTTGCTGACCTATGCCCGCGAGTGGCGCTCGGCCCACGCCGCCTTGGAACTCACCGATGCGGACGGCAACCCGCTGCAGGCAATCGAGCCCATGGCGACGTTTGTGCCCACCCCTAATGTGCCGCTGACGCTCAGCCAGCTGACCCAGTTTTTGCGCAACCCGGTCAAGGCTTTTTTCAGGCAACGCCTGCAGGTGGTGTTTGACGAGACACAGGATGAGGATGCCGACGACGAGAGCTTTGGTGTCGACGGCCTTCAGCAATACGGCCTGCTGCAAGACTTGCTGACCAGCGCAACCGCCGAGCCCGACGAGACGCAGGAACAACTGTGCGTGCAGCGGTCGCTGGCCAAGCTGCGCAAGTCCGGCGATCTGCCGCTCAAGGTGTTTGGCGATATCGAACAACAAGCGCTGGAGCAGACCCTCACGCAAATGCTGGGCGCCTGGCGTGCCGAGCAGGCCGCTTACCCCCACAACGCAAGCCGCCAGTCGGTGCGCTGTGAGGCGGGTGCGGTGGTGCTGGAAGACTGGGTGGACCATCTGCGCAGCGGCGACGCACTGGCGGACGCGGAAGGCGACTTGGGCAACCCGGTCGCCTGGCTGGAGCTACAACCCAGCAAGCTGCTTTTCCAGACAAGACAAGGCCACTTTGCGCGGCCGGAGAAGTTGCTGGGCGCTTGGGTGCGCAGCCTCGCCATCGCGGCCAGCGGCGCCCAGGGCCAAGGCATTTTGGTGGGACGTGATGGCGTGGTGCGCATACCGCCCATGGCCCAGGCCGAGGCCGTGGGTGCGCTGCAAGATTTGCTGCGCCTCTGGCTGGACGGCATGAACGCCCCGCTGCCCTTGCCATCCAAAACTGCCCTGGCATTGGTTGCCGGGAAGAACGCCGTCACCACCTACGAAGGCGCCTATATGTCCAGTGCCGAAGCCGACGAAGCCTGCCTGGCCCGCATGTACCCGGACTACGACGCGCTGACGGCAGACGGTCGCTTTGAAGCTCTGTCCCAAGCTGTCTACCGACCGCTGCTGCAATGGACGCAGCAGCTCACCGCAAAGCCGCATGCCAACCAGGCAGAGCAAGCAAGTCAAGAGGTGGCAGCATGAGCAGCCTGTCCAATTCACCGACCTCGGCAGCGGCATCGACATCGACTTCGAGCTTGACTCACACAGCAGCCGCCGACACCAGCCAGGTGTTGCACGCCGAAACCTTCGACCTCTGGGGCAGCCGCCTGATCGAGGCCAGCGCCGGTACCGGCAAGACCTGGACCATCGCCGCCCTGTACGTTCGCCTGGTGCTGGGCCACGGTGCAGCGCATGGCTTTGAGCGGCCGTTGCGCCCCGCTGAAATTCTGGTGATGACCTTCACCCGCGCAGCCACCCGGGAGTTATCCGACCGGATTCGCGAGCGCCTGCTGATGGCCGCACAGTGGTTTCGCGGCCAGCAGCCCACCGGCGCTGTCGACCCCTTTCTGCACGCGCTTATGGCGGATTACCCAGTCGGCCCTGCACGCGACCATGCCGCGTGGCTGCTGTCGCTGGCCGCCGAGGGCATGGACGATGCGGCCGTGCACACCATCGACGCCTGGTGTCAGCGCATGCTCAAGGAGCACGCTTTTGACAGCGGCTGCCTGTTTGACGAAGAGTTGGTAGCCGACGAAGAAGCCATGCGCCTGGAGGCGGTGCAGGACTACTGGCGCCAGTCCTGCTACCCCTTGGCGCAAGAGCAGTTGAACCAGGTTTTAGCCGTATGGCGCGACATCGACGCGCTGGTCAAAGACATGAAGGACCTGCTGGGCCAGGGCATCGCGCGGCAGGCTGGTGCCGCCACACTGGAGCAGCTCCTGAGCCAGGCCCTGTCAGAGCGCAAGCTGGCGCTGGACAACATCAAAAGCGGCTGGGCCCAACGCGCCGCGTCCATGCAAGACTGGCTGGATGCGCAGTTGGCCGTCAAAAACCATGGCTGGGACGGGCGCAAGCTCAGTTCCAAGCACTACACCGGCTGGCTCAACACCCTGGCAGGCTGGGCCGATGGGACGCTGGACACAGAGATCCCTGACCTCAAAACCGGATGGCAGCGCTTCACGCCCGACGGCATGCAAGAAGCGCGCAAACCCGACGCAGCACCCATCACACTGCCCGCAGAGTTCGCCGCCTTCGCGCAACTCCAACCCGCGCTGAACAAGCTGCCAACGGTATCCGGGGCCTTGCGTCGCCACGCCGCCGCCCAAGTGGCACAGCGCCTGCTGCAGCTCAAGCGCCAGAGCGGCAGCTTTGGTTTTGCCGACATGCTGACCCGCCTGAACACCGCGCTGGCCAGCGACAACGGTGCGCGCCTGCGCGAGCGCATCCTGGCGCAATACCCGGTCGCGTTGATTGACGAGTTTCAGGACACTTCGCCCCTGCAGTACCTGATCTTTGACCGCGTCTACCGCACCCAGGCCAACGACCAGCACAGCGCGCTGATCCTGATTGGCGACCCCAAGCAATCCATCTACGGCTTTCGGGGGGCCGACATTTACAGCTACCTGCAGGCGCGCCGGGCAACTGCCGGGCGCCACTATGTGCTGGAGACCAACTTCCGATCCACCGCGGCCCTGGTCGGCGTGGTGAACCACTGGTTTGCTCAGGCCGACGCGGCGCGCAGCGAGGGCGCGTTCATGTACCGCCAGGGCGCAGACAACCCCCTGCCCTTTGTGACCGTGCGCGCCAACGACCGCAAGGAAAAATTGATTACGTCCACCGGTCCCCTGCCCGCCATGACGCTGGTGCATGACCTTGACATCATCAATTCCGAAGGCATGCGCAAACGCTTTGGCGCGCGCTGCGCCGAGCAGATCGCCACTTGGCTGAACGACGCCCAAGCCGGTTTCGCGCAGGACGGGCAGCCGCACAAGCGCCTGCGCCCGGCCGACATTGCCATCCTGGTGCGCACCGGCAAAGAGGCAGAGGCCGTGCGGCGCGAACTCGCACGGCGCGCGATTGCCTCGGTGTATCTGTCGGACAAAGATTCGGTGTTTGGAAGCCCGGTCGCCCACGACTTGGTGCACTGGTTGCGCGCCGTGGCAGCACCCCAAGACGTGCGCCTGGTGCGCGCCGGGTTGGCCACGCGCACGATCGGCCT
>CANFNO010000107.1 GCA_947447845.1 Burkholderiales bacterium
CCAGATCAGACTCGTCTTCAATGTCGATCCAGCGAAAAGTTGCACCCGGAAAATCGGCCTGCAGACTGTTAAACAACGCGAAGTAATCTTTGCAGGTGCCGCACCACTGGGCACACAAGCAGGCCACCATCAGTGGCTCGATTTGAGAGGCATTCAAGGTTGACATGTCGCAATGCGAGGGGAAATATGTTTTGTGTCTAAGGATATGTCAGATCATGGCAAGCCGACCTTTTACACTATGGGGTTTGCTGCAGCGCAGCTTTGAATCACCACAAGGGCCCCATGAGTGCATTTCTGGACGAAACCGTATTGAGCGTACACCACTGGACAGACCGTTTGTTCAGTTTCACCACCACCCGTGACCCCGCGCTGCGGTTTTCCAACGGCCACTTCACCATGATTGGCCTGCGCCAACCGGGCGGCAAACCGCTGCTGCGCGCCTACAGCATTGCCAGCGCCAATTACGAAGAGCATCTGGAGTTCCTCAGCATCAAGGTGCAGGACGGCCCGCTCACTTCGCAGCTGCAGCACATCAAAGTGGGCGACAAAATTGTGGTCGGCAAAAAGCCCACCGGCACCCTGCTGATCGACTACCTGCTGCCAGGCAAAAATCTGTATCTGCTGGGCAGCGGCACGGGCTTGGCACCGTTCCTGAGCGTGGCGCGCGACCCAGCCACCTACGAGCGCTTTGAGAAAGTCATCGTGGTGCACGGCGTGCGCGAGGTCAAGGAACTGGCCTATTACGACTACTTCATGCACGAGCTGCCCGACCACGAGTTTCTGGGTGACATGATCACCGAGCAGATGTTGTACTACCCCACCGTCACGCGTGAACCTTTCCGCAACCAGGGCCGTATCACCACCCTGATCGAGAGCGGCAAACTGGAAAAAGATCTGGGCCTGCCCAAGATGGACCCGGCCAATGACCGCGTCATGATCTGCGGCTCTCCCGGTCTGCTCAAAGACCTGAAGGTGATTCTGGAGAAGAAGGGCTACTCCGAAGGCAGCACCACCTCGCCCGGCGACTTTGTCGTCGAACGTGCCTTCGTCGAACAGTAATTCGAACCCCACTCTTTAGTTCAGGAAATCCATGTCCCATTACGATCTCTACGCCATTGGCAACGCGCTGGTGGACTCGGAATACGAAGTCTCTGACGCGCAATTGCAGGCCTTGGGCGTGGAAAAGCGTCACATGACGCTGATCGATGCAGAGCGCCGGGCGCACCTGCTGGCTGGCGTGCACGGTCTGCATAGCCGCCGCACCGGTGGTGGCTCGGCGGGCAACACCACGGTGGCGCTGGCGCAGTTGGGCGGCAAAGCGTTTTATTCTTGCCGTGTGGCAGATGATGAATTGGGCGACTTTTATCACCAGGATTTGTTGGCCAATGGCGTGGCCACCAATTTGTCGCACACCTCCTTCCCCGAAGGTCAGACCGGCATCTGCATGGTGATGGTCACGCCCGACGCGGAGCGCAGCATGAGCACTTTTCTGGGTGCCACCGCCGACATCGACCACAGCGTTTTGCATCCCAAGGACATTGCCAAGTCCAAGGTGTATTACATGGAAGGCTACTTGTCGGCTTCGCCCACAGGGCTGGACGCTGCCATTCAAGGCCGCGCCATTGCCAAAGAGGCGGGCGTCAAACTGGCCACCACGCTCAGCGACATGAGCATGATCAACTTCTGCCGTGCAGGGCTGGAAGCCATGGTGGGCGACGATCTGGACTACCTGTTTTGCAACGAGGAAGAGGCGCAAGTCTGGTGCGGTAGCACCGACTTTGACACCATCATCGCCGCCATGGGCAAACTGGCAAAAGTGGTCTGCCTGACGCGCGGCGCCAAGGGTTGCCTGGTACTGGAAAGCGGTCTGCAGACTTCCGTGCCCGCCGCAGTGGTTGAGGCGATCGACACCAATGGCGCGGGCGATATGTTTGCCGGTGCCTTCCTGTTTGCCGTCACCCACGGCCACAGCCATGTTCAGGCTGCGCGTCTGGCCAATGCGGCGGCCGGCACGGTCGTGGCGCAATACGGCAACCGCCTGACGCCAGAGCAACTGCAGGAAATCCGGCGCGAGTTTGAGGCATCGGTGTAAGTTGTCGATAAATTCCCGTTCGGGAATTTATCGATGCCCCCCAAGGTCAATTGAGGACGATATTCCCGAACGGGAAAATTCGTTGCTTTTCTAGCGGATGAAGCCCATAATTTCCCGATCGGGACTTTATGATGACCATCACCCCAACTCCTACCCCTTCAGAATTGGGCGCTGCCGTATTGGCGGCGCGTTCCAAACTGCGCCTTACCCAGGCCCAACTGGCCATGGCCGCTGGCGTGGGCGTGCGCTTTGTTGTCGAACTGGAGGCTGGCAAACCCACTATCCGGCTGGACAGCCTGCTCAAAGTGCTGCACGCGCTGGGCGGTACGCTGGCGGTTGAAGGCCTGGCCTGATATGGCGCGCCAACTCACCGTCTGGCTGTTGGGAACCCCGGTAGGCACACTGACGCAAGTGGAGGGCCGTCTGCAATTTACTTACCTGCCTGCTGCCACGTTGGCAATTTCCCAATCCCTGCCACTCAGAGCAGAGCCCTTTGATGACCGCGCCAGCCGTCCGTTCTTTGCCGGGCTCCTGCCCGAGGGTGGCAAACGCAGGCAAATCGCCAAAACCCTGCAGGTCTCCGTACAAAATGATTTTGCTTTGCTCGATAGCCTGGGTGGCGAATGCGCGGGCGCGGTTACTTTGCTGGAAGTCGGACAGCCGCCAGAGCGTGGCAGCGGCAGCGATAGCGTGAAATGGCTTTCCGAAGATCAACTTCGCCAGGTGCTCGATGAGATGCCTCTGCGCCCCATGCGCGCTGGCGACCAGGGCTTGCGTCTTTCACTCTCAGGGACGCAAGACAAGTTGCCGGTGGTGCTGGGGGCGGGCGGATGCATTGGCCTGCCGATGGACGACTCGCCCAGCACACACATCCTCAAACCGCCCATCCCTTCGGTAGAGGGCAGCGTCTTTAACGAAGCCTTCTGCATGGCACTGGCTGTCGCCTTGAAGCTCGACGTAGCGCCAACCCGGATTCACCACGTCCAGGCATCAGGCGCCGATGATCCGGCTCGCCCGTATCTGCTGGTCACCCGCTATGACCGCCTGCAGTCGTCTGACGGCGCGACGCAGCGCCTGCATCAGGAAGATTTTTGTCAGGCGCTGGGCGTGTTCACTGAGCACAAATACCAGAACGAAGGGGGTCCAGGCCTGGCCCAGGCCTTTGCCCTGCTGCGCAGCGCCACACGGCCCAGCGCGCCCCACATTCTGAAGCTGCTGGACTACGTGATCTTCAACGCGCTGATCGGCAACCATGATGCGCATGGCAAAAACTACTCGCTGCTGTATACGGAGCAGGGCGCTGGACTGGCTCCTTTGTATGACGCACTGTGCACGGCGGTCTATCCCGCACTGACAGAAAAAATGGCCATGAAGATTGGCAGCAAGTACAAGTTTTCAGAAGTGTTTCCGCGCCACTGGGACACGTTTGCCAAAGAAGCCGGGTTGACGCCCGCGCCAGTCAAAAAACGCATCCTCGACATTGCAAATCGCCTGCCCGCGTTGGCAGAGTCCACACAGGCCAGCATGGAGGCACAGGGCCATGAACATCCCATACTGAGCGCTATCGTGGCTTTGATTGCGCAGCGCTGTGCGCTGACGGTTCGGCGCTTTGCGGAGCCCGAGCAGATTTGAGCGAAGTCGAAATTTCAATCCAACTACTGGAACGGATATAGCGGGCGCTATGTGGCCACACGCGTCTTCACTGCATACGGCGGCAGCCCATTGAGCATCCGCTTGCCATAGCTCTGCAATTGCAGGCGCTTGTCGTAGCAGATCACATGGGCCTGGTCTTCCTCGGTGCGAATGGCGCGGCCGGTCCATTGCAGCAGCTTGATGGCGGTGGCGGGAATGACCAGTTCACTGAACGGATCGCGGCCCATTTTGCGCAGCCACTCGGCGCGCGCCTCATCGACCGGCTCGCTCGGCGGGGCAAACGGCAGCTTGCAGATGAACACCGTTTCGCACAGCAGCCCCGGCAAATCAAGGCCTTCGCCGAAGGACTGCAATCCAAACAGAATGCTGGGCAAACCTGCTTCCACGCGTGCGCTGTGCGAGGCCAGAAGGCGGGTGCGCGAGAGCGTGCCCTGCACCAGCACGGCGTCCAGCAATTTGCCGGACAAGGCCATGGTGGCGGCGCGCATCTGGGCGCGCGAGGTGAAGAGGGCCAGGGCGCCGTGTTCGATCTGCTTCAGGTCGGCTATCAGCAGGCCCACCATCTCGGCGGTGTAGGCGTCCGCCTGCTTGGGCTCGGCGCGGGTGTGCACTACCGTCAGCGTGCCCTGTGTGGCGTAGTTGAACGGGCTGGAGACTTCCAGCGTCGTCACATTGCGGTTGCCACTTAGGCCCGCTTCCTGCAAAAAGTAGTCAAAGCTGCCGCAACTGGTGAGGGACGCTGAGGTGATGATCGCGCCGCGCACCTGGCTCCACAAAAACTGGCGCAGCAGGTCGCCAGGCACCATGGGGCTGGCGTGCGCTGTCAGGTTCAGAAAGCCGCCTTCGGTCTCGGCCTGGAGCCACTTGGCCAAGGGCTGATCGCCATGCTCCAGCAGCAGTTGCGCAGTGCTGGCCACGCTGTTGAGGCGCGGGGCAATGGCGCCGAGTTTGGCGTAGAGCTGGGCACACAGCACGCCTTGCGATGGGTCGTCTTTGGCGATGGCCTTTACATCGACGCCCAGCGCTTCCAGCGTTTTGGAAAGGCCAGTGGCCTGGGCGCTGATTTGCGTCATAGGATCGGTCAGCGTTTCGGGCAGCACGCCATTGGGAAAGCGCAGTGTGCCGTCTTTGCCCTCGGTGCTGTCGTGCACCATGTCCATCACCAGTTTTTGGGTTTGCGTCAGGACGGTGCGCAACTGCGAACAAACGGTGGTCACGTCCTCGCCCAGGTGCAGATGCAGCTTTCCGGCCACGTCCTGCATGGTTTTGGGCAGCTTGTCGAGCCAACGCATATTGCTCAGGTCCATGGCACTGGAGAACTGGTCCAGGGCCACCGCGGGCAGGTGGTGTCCTTCGTCAAAAACCACCAGGCAGTTGTCCAGATCGGGCAGTGTTTTCAGGCCCAGCGTGGCCAGCACCAGATCGTGGTTGGCGACGATGACATTCGCCTCGGCCAACCGGGTGCGGGCGTTGTAGTAGCTGCACTCTTTGTACTTGGGGCAGTGGCGTGCGGTGCAGGTGTGGCGCTCTGCGGCCACGCCTGCCCAGTCGCTGCCGTCGGGCGCCTGCGCCAACATGTCGCGGTCGCCATTCCACGCGCCGCTTGCCAGCACATTGGCCATGTGTTCGTAGAGATGAATGCGGCGCTCTTCAATCGCCTGCTGCGAGGCAGTGGAGAGTGCTGCCACCGGGAAGTCTTCCTCGAACATGTCCTCTTCACCGCTGCCGGTACCGGCCAACCGGTCGAGCTTGACCTTGCAGACATAGCGCCCGCGCCCTTTGGCCAAGGCAAAGACGAAGGGCTTGTCCATGGCGGCAGCGAGTGCCGGCAGGTCTTTGCTCATCAACTGTTCTTGCAAAGCGACGGTGGCGGTGGAGATCAGCACGCGCGTCTTGCGCTCCAGAGCCATGCTGACGGCCGTGCTGAGATAGGCGGCACTCTTGCCCACGCCGGTACCGGCCTGGATCACGGCGATGGCCTTGTCGGGTGCCGCGCATTCGCCCAGGTCGGCGCGCGACAGGGTGTCGGCCACGCACTCGGCCATGGCGTGCTGGCCCTCGCGGATCTTGAAGGTCGGCGTGGTTTGCAGCATCTTCTCGAAGGTGTGCAGCGCATGCGCGGACAGGTCGGCGGGGGAGGGGATGGTAAAGGTCAAAGCGAATCGTTCGGTAATGCCAGCTCTGGGGCTGGCTTTCAGACAGGGTTTGGGTTGCGCTCAGCACGCTGCACCGGTAGGGCAGGTGCCAGGGTCGCGGCGTTCACGTCCTGCAGGGCAGCCCGCTCGCGTGCGTCTTGGACAGAGGGTAGCGCGCTCAATTGCAAAGTGCTTTCAAATTGACGGGCTTCACCGGTCAGTGGGTCGGTAAAGGCTATGGACTGGGCCAACAATTGCAGCGGTTTTTCGAAATTCGCGCTGCCCTCGGGCGTGAGCTCGGGGTAAATGCCATCGCCCAAAATGGGCAGACCCAGCGCGTTCATGTGCACGCGCAGCTGATGCCGCTGGCCGTTCACCGGCTTGAGTTCATACAGCGCCAAAGTGTCGTTGTGCAGCAGCGGCCGGATGGTGGTCAGCGCGTTTGGCGTGCCTTCCACTTCGGCCTGCTGCATGAAATGGCTGCCCACCGCAATGCGGGTGTGGCGCTGAATGGGCCATTGCAGCTCCGGGTTCCAGGGCGCAATCGCGTGGTAGGTTTTGCTGACTGCGTGGTCGCGAAACAACTGCGCGTAAGCGTTGCGCGTGGCCGGGTTGAGCGAGAACAGCACGAGGCCTGCCGTGTCGCGGTCGATGCGGTGGATGGGAGCCAGCGTGCTGCTGTTCAAGGTCTTGCCAAGCCGCACCAGCAGGGTTTCGCGCACGTATTTGCCCGAGGGAATGACGGGCAGAAAATGGGGTTTGTCCACCACTATCAGGTGCGCGTCCTGGTACAGAATGCGCTCCTGAAAAGGGATGTGCGGCTCGTCGGGCACGTCGCGAAAGTAGTACAGCCTTTGCCCGGTGACCAATGGCGAAGCGGCGCGTATCACGGTGCCGAGTTCGTCGACCACATCTCCGGCTGTAAATCGTTCAATCCAATCGCTGCGCGCCACCTTGTCAAAGCGCCAGGCAAAGAATTCCAGCGCCGTGGCCCACGCCCCCACTGGCACCATTACGCAGCTGGGGTTCAGGCCATCGCGTGCCGGTGGCGGGTTGGGGCGGTAGCGTGCCATGCGCAGTAGCTTTGCGGGTGCGTTGTATGGAAGCGGGCTCGGGCTTGGCTCAGGACCTATCGGCGCGACTCAAACACGCTCAAACACCACATCCCAGACGCCGTGGCCCAGGCGGATGCCACGGTTCTCGAACTTGGTCAACGGCCGGTACATGGGCTTGGGCGCATAGCCCTCCAACTGCGGGTGGGTCTGGAGCGCGCGGTTGCGCAGCTTGGGCTCTGCCGTCAGCACTTCCAGAATCTGCTCAGCGTAGGGCTGCCAGTCGGTCGCGCAATGCAAATAGCCACCGGGCTTGAGGCGCGCGGCCAGCTTGGCCACCATGGGCGACTGGACCAGGCGGCGCTTGTTGTGTTTGGTCTTGTGCCAGGGGTCGGGGAAGAAGATGTGCACCCCGTCCAGGCTGGCCAGCGGAATCATCTGGTCGATGACCTCGACCGCGTCATGGGCGCAGATGCGGATGTTGGTGATGCCGTTTTCACCAATGCGTTTGAGCAGCGCGCCCACGCCGGGCTCATGCACCTCGCAACAGAGGAAGTTGGTGTCCGGCAACACGGCGGCGATATGCGCGGTGGCTTCGCCCATACCGAAGCCGATTTCCAGCACTATCGGGTGAGGCTCATTTGCTTTGGCGGGGAGTCCCGGCGGCAAAGGGCTTTGCTCCGTGTCCCCCGCCCGCTGCGCGGGCTCCTCCTTTACCTGCGCAAAGCCCTTTGCCGCCTCTGGCGTGGACAAGGCGCTTTCTCCGGCTGCGGAGTGCACAAAGATGGTATTTAGATCGAGCAGGCTGGTCTGGTAGGGCACCAGATACTGCGGGCCCAGCGTTTCAAAGGCCTTGGCCTGACCCGCGGTGGTGCGACCGGCGCGGCGGATAAAGCTCTTGATGGTGCGCATAAAGACTTTAGGCGCTTCGGTGCCCTCGGCGGGTGTCACGGTGCTGGCGTCAGCCGTGGAC
>CANFNO010000108.1 GCA_947447845.1 Burkholderiales bacterium
CTCAGCGCCCAGCCCATCAGAGCAAAGATCACGAACACCAGCATCAGGCAGATCGTGGTGATGCGAATGCCGATGCTTTCCAGCGGATGCAACTCACCGAAGGCCAGCAGCGGGCCAATGAACCAGACGGCTAGCGCCAACAGAATGAGCGCCAGAAACGCCAGAATGGCGCGCACCACGGGAGAACTAAAGAACCCTTGCATTTTTATTCTTCCTGTTATTTTTTTGCGGGCGCAGAAGGGGCTGAAGCGGCCATTTGCGGTGCGTCAGGCGCGGCAGCTGCGCCGCTTACTTCGATTTCGACACGCCGGTTGGCAGCGCGCGCCACGTCGGTATCCGCTGTATCCAGGGGTTGTGTGTCTCCCATACCAACGGCCTGCAAGCGCTTGGCATCAATGCCCTTGGCTTGCAACAACGTCACCACACTCTTGGCCCGCTTTTCAGACAACACCATGTTGCTGGGAAACTCCGGCGTGGCAATCGGCTGGTTGTCGGTATGGCCAATCACACGCACCGTGCCATCCACTTGCTGCAGCGCACTGGCCACTTTGTCGAGAATGGCCAGAGTGCCAGGACTCAACTTGTCGAGACCGCCAGAGAACATGCCATCGCCCTTGAAAACCACGCGCGCACGCTGGTCGTTTTCATCCACTTTGATGCGGCCCTGCTTCACCTCAAGTTGCAGTAGCTGCGCCAGATTGATGTTGGCCGCAGTCTTGCGCGCCTGTGGTGGTGGTTGCAATTTGGCTAGCGCTTCAATGTTCCTTTCGACCACAGCAGACTTGGTCAGCAACTGGTACTTGAACCAGCTGAACTGCCCGAACAGCACCAGACCCAGCACACTGGCCGACACCCACACGGGAATGGAGCGCAGCAGCTTGAACTTGCCCTGCCCCACGCCCTGCCAATGCGGCGACAACTCGCGCGCCACCGGCTCGCGACTGGCCGACACCATGGTGTAGAGGCGGTGACGAATCGTCTCGATCATGCGATGACCATCGGTCTGCACACGGTAGTCGCCCATAAAGCCTAGGCTCAACAGGTGGTGAATCACCTCGAGCACAGGCATGTGTTCGTCCGGCGCATTGGCCAGGCGACCGATCAGCAGAAACACCGTCTTACCGCCACCGCTCTCACCATGAAACTGGTTCAGCAGCGCCTGCGTGGACCACATGCCGGTATTGCCCGCCTCGCCACCCGCCCAGGGCTTGGCGCTGATGGCTTCGTCCAACGCGGTGCACAGCGCATAGCGCACCGCCAGCATATGGTCGCGCCGCAGATTGGCCTGCTCGCTCAGCCGCGTGTAGGTCTGCAGTTCTTGCGTGAGCAAGGTGTGCAAACCACGCAAGCCCTCGGCATTGAGCTCCTTGGGCAACTCGGCCAGGCTGCGCAGCAACACACTGCCCGCCTCCAGAAACGGATTGCGGTTTTGCTCCACCGCCAGAATCACATCGGCCAGGCGGGCGTCGTGGTTGGGGCCGGTCTCGAACACGAGGCCGGCCTCCTTGTCGTGGATGACAGGAAAGCCCGGGCCCTGCTCGCCTTCGAATGGGTCGCCTTTGAACTGAATATCGTTTTTCATGCGTTTTTCTTTTGGTTTGGGTGCTGAAAATGAATGTTTGCTGCCGAGAAATCAGTTGACTGCCTGAATCTGTTGGCCGTCGGGCAAGGCGCCTTCACGCCATTTGAAGGTCGACAAGGCGTAGTCCCACAGCTTGAGAAGTTCGGGCTCAGGGGGCAGCTTGTCGTAAGGCTTACCAGTGGCGACTTCTTTTGCGGTATGCGGGGTGTTGAGGTGCACCGCAATTCCTGGTTTGAGCACCCCACCATCGAGTGCACCCTTGATTGCCCATTTCATGCGGAAATAGGTGTGGCCGTTATTCAGCGTGGTGCGCGTTACAAATTCCTGGCCTGCAAATCCCGCCAAAGTGCGATCCCGTTTGCGCAGTACCTTGAAGTCTTTGAAGTCCTCGGGCCCGCCATCAACCAACATGATCTTGGCCCGGTCCTCGTCGTACTTCAGGTCTTCGATGCCGTTGTAAATGGCGACCTTGTAAAGGTTCTCACGATAGGAAACCACCAAGCGAGTTCCGAACGCAATCTCGGAAATCAAACCGGCACTGGCATTCCTGCCCGTCTCCCCGCTAACTACCGCACTGTCAATGCACAGCCCATCGCGACTGGGGAACTGTCCCGGCGCCAGCGGGTGAATGCGACTCAGGATGGGGGTGTACTTTTCAAAGTCGGACTTAAACAAGTCCGGCGTGGGCATTGCGTTCGGTGTGTCGAGCTCGCCGGTTCGCATCTCATACGCGTGGTCTTTATCCAGAAAAACAAATCGCTCAAGATTCGGCCCCCATAGCGAGACCTCGTTGTCGAAATAGGCGACAAATGCCGCATTGCTTCCGATCTTTGCAAATTGCGCCAAGCGTGATCCGGCCTTTTTGTGCGTCTGATTGAGGTAACGCTTGCGCACCACTTCCACGCCATCCCAGAACTGCTGCTCACTCAGGCTGGGTATGCGCTTGACCTCCGCGAAATCGAAGTCCGTGCTCCAGGTCAACGGGCGATCTTCGGGCAGGCTCATCATCACGCGGCCTACACAGTGGGTTTTCCAGCTCATGGGGAGTCCTGTATCGGATGGGGTGGGAGGCGTAGGCGCTGGCGGCTGCGCAGTGACACAGCTGCTGACCAACAGCGTGACAAGGGCCAGCCAGCACATGCGGTGGATTGAACGGCGCTTCACGCTCGCACCTCGGCCTTAAGCACACGCACAATGGCTTGCAACGCGGCTGCAGGGCCTTCCGAACGAGACTTTGGGCTATAGCTGCTGTTATGGATATAGCCGCTGCCCCGCACCAGCAAATTACCGGGTTTTACGCCCTGGTCCACCGACATGGCCGACGCATGGGCCGGCACAACACCGTCGCCTGCTGATTCAGGGTCAGACAATTGGGCTTGAATCAACAGGCCATCGTTCAACAAGAGGACGCGCGTACCGGCTTTGGGCGCAACGTTGATAGGAAAGGCGCCGTGAAAGCGCTGTAACTTGTCAATTTGCTCGGCACCAACTTCTTTAGCAAGCTTCCAGGTTACGGTGGCATAGGTTAAATGGTCACTGTCCAATCCGTAATGCGCGTGCGTGTTGGGGTGAAAGTCTCCCGCTGCTTGTACCTTCATGTGAAAGGAGGAGGCCTTGTCAATAGCTTTGCCATACCTTTCCAGTAAGGTATCGTTTAGTCCCGCCGGATTTAGCCATTCCACGTTCAACAAGCGCCACCAGCACGCCTGCTCCAAATATATTTCCTGGTAGGGGTCGCCACCAGCCTTTGGCAGTTCCTTGATGACTTTGCCATCTATATCAGTAATCCTGAGCCAGGGCTTGCCTTGGTTGTAACGCGCATTCGGCAGCAGCTCCAACGGACCAACGTTGACCGCCAGCGCCGGAGTAACGTAGTCGCCGGTTGGACCTAGTACCTTTGGACCTACCCATTCCCCGAGCCAATCGCCAGGGCCGTGCCATGGCTCCCCCCCAGATCCTGCCACCATGCTCTTGTAGGAAGCCGCAGCACCGTCCGTTGGCATGACGCCATGGAACACCCCGGCCACTTTGTCAGTCGCGCCATGCACAATGCACGCCGCGCGGGCCACCAAACCACCCATGCTGTGAGTTACCAGAATAACCCGCTTGCAAATGCGTCCGTCCTTGTTGTACTGAGCAATTGTTTTATCGATGAAGGCGCTTAGCGCCGCGCCCGACTCCAAATTGCTTTGCAACCAGTTATAGCCAAACGCATGTACGGGGTTGTCAACCTTGAGCAAAATATCCAAGTCAACCGCACCAAGGGTAGCGCCGGGTTTGTCCTTCGCCACACCATGCGGGTTCTTCGTAGCAGTTTGTTTAAGAGATGCCAGCGCGGTATTGTCTAAAAGACCGCCGCCAACTCGCAGCTTCCCTGGGCCGTTAAGCTGGTTGTCTAGCCAATCCAAAAAGCCACCATAAAACTCTGCCGACACCGTGCCCCAGCCGCGCGCACGCGCCTGCGCCTCACTCTGCCTAGAAATGGGCGTCCTATTTGTTGAAGCATCCACGTGGATGCTTCCCCGATCGTCCACTGCGACCTTGTCACCTTGAAAACGTAACTGATATTGGTCTTTTTTGCGCAAAACCCACTCGCTAGCAAGTTCCTCTTTGCTATCGACTCGCCAAGTCGGGGCACCGGACCTAATGATTGCCTTTCCAAAGCCATCCGAAATGTCAGCTTTCGCCTTGAGGTTACTACCCATAATCCCAGGCACAAAAATGATTGGGACTGCCAAGGCTGGAGGTAGACAGCCGACGCTGACACTGGGGCGTCCTTCGGGCGTGGTGCAGGACGTAAAGCGAAAGCAAACATCGTCTTCTTGCCAGCCACGGGCATAGGCTTCGCGCAGGTGCTCGCTCACATCGTGGGAACCAAGTTGCTTGGCCATACTAATTAACCCCTTGTATTTTCTGGCCATCAAGCAAGGCGCCATCACGCCACCTGAAGGTCGACAAGGCGTAGTCCCACAGATTGATGAGTTCGGGCTCAGGTGGCAGCTTGTCGTAGGGCTTGTGGTAAGCGTCCGACAAAACATCTGGAGTGTTCAGGTGAATCTGAATCGCTGGCTTAAGTACGCCACCATCCAACGCGCCCTTGATAGTCCACTGCATGCGGTAGAAGACGTGACCGCTGTTAAGCGTGGTACGGGCAATAAACTCCTGCCCGGCCAGGCCATCAAGCGCACGCTCACGCTTGCGCAGCATCTTGAATTCTTTAAAGCCCCCAGGTCCCTTGTCTGGAGCCCTCAGCTTAGACCGCTCTTGATCAAGTTCAACATCTTCAAAGCCGCTGTACAAGGCGATCTTGTAGTTATTCTCTAGGTATCCAACACCCAACTTCGTGCCAAATGCAATCTCGGAGACTAGTGCGGCACGCGAATTCATTCCGGTTTCGCCGCTCACTACGGCACCATCTACGCATAAACCGTCGCGGCTTGGCAGTTGGCCCAGTGCCAGAAAATGTATACGGTTCAGGATTGGAGTGTATTTGTCGACAAAAGGCTTGAATACACCAGGTGAGGGAGCGACGTTGCCAGTGCTTAACGAACCAGTCAGCATTTGATAGGCGTGGTCACGATCCAGGTATACATAGCGCTCTAAATTAGGCCCACGATACGAGACCTCATTGTCGTAATAGGCAACAAAGACTGCGTTCTCGCCCACCTTCTCGAAGTGCGCAAGTCGGCTAGGTGCTTTGTCATGCTTTTGCGCAAGGTAGCGCTGACGCACCACCTCCACACCGTCCCAGAACTCTTGTTTACTCATTGGTTGCAGACGCGATACGTCGGCACCATCAAATCCCGCACTCCAAGTCAGCTTGCGGTCTTCGGGCAGGCTCATCATCACGCGACCGACACAGTGGGTTTTCCAGCTCATGGTGTTTCCTGTTTGTTGCGGGCCGGGTGGTGCAGGCCAGCTGTTTTGACCTGTGGCGCTGCAGCTTTGCATCAGCGCCAGCGCAAACAATCCGACGCCTAGCCATTGGGAACGGCGGGCCTTCACGAAGAAGGAGAACTTATTCATGCGGCCACCGGGAATACGTCGATGGTGTAATTGCCGATGAGCGCACTCTTGAGCAACTGGGTCTGTCCCTGCGCGTCGGTGAGGCCGGTTATGACTTCGCCCGACTCCAGGATGGCGCGGTAATTCGCACCGACAACCGGAGATCCATCAGGATAGAAAACCTGAAAGCGATCGTCCCCTTTCACATCAGGCCAGGCAATGGGCATCGGCGGCTCGTTCTTTGGCCCCGCCACCGGATGCGTCCCCGCATGCGCCACGCGCGTGCCGGCCGTGCCCTCCTCAATGCTGCCCGCGCTCCACTTCATATAGCTGCCGCCACCATTCACCAGCACCTGTTTCTTGGCAATCAGTGCGATGGTGTTGGAGGTAAGCGTGATGTTCATCTTTGCCAGCAGGTGGATGCTGGTCTTAAGCGCCGTGATGTTGACATCGCTGTTGGCGGAGATCAGCTTCATGCCGCTCTTGTAGGCAAACATGCGCACTGCGTCTTTGGCCACCACCAGCAAGCTCTTGTTGCTGCTGATACTGGTGTGCGCGCCGCTGGTGATGGCGTGGTGTTTGCCGCTGTGCTGCTGGGTGTTGCCGGGCGTGGTGGATTCGATACTCGCCGGGCTGGCTATTGCGATATGGGGTTCTACCAATTCGGGGAACTGACCCTCGGCACTTTTGCCCTGCACCGCATCGTTCTGTGTCTGGATGTCTCTAGCCACATCGCCCTGGTCGGTGGCGTCCTGGGCTTGGTGTTGCGTAGCTAGGTCGCCCAATGCTTCGTGCTGGTTTTGCGCTTGCTGCAACCAGCCCGTGGTTTCCGCCATGTCTTTGGCATGGGCCTGTGCGTTGCTACGTGCTTCGGTGCTGATGAGCATGCCGTCTTTTGCGCGCAGCACGCCGTGGCCGTCGGTGCGCAGATCAAAACCTTCACCACGCGGGTCTTTGCGGCCCGCGTTGTCTTCAATGCGCGTGATGTGCCCCAAGCTCAGTTGGCTGTGCTGGTGGTCACTCTTGAGTTGGGCTTGAATCTTTTGCTCGGTGTCGTCCAGAATCAGGTGGTTGCTGCGGCCTGCGGCGCTGTTACCGCCACCAGGAATCAGTTCACGGCTTCTAAAGCCCGACAAGTCCTGCTGCTCGGGCAGGCTCCACGGCGGCATGTTGACCTGGTTGTACACGCACCCTGCCGCCACGGGCATGTCCGGGTCGCCACCCAAAAACTCAACGACGACTTCCTCGCCAATGCGGGGCAGATGCATGGCACCGAGTTGGTTACCGGCCCAGGTGCTGGAGACGCGCAGCCAGCATGAACTGTTCTGGTTGTTCTCGCCATAGCGGTCCCAAGGGAATTGCACCTTGATGCGGCCCAAGTTATCGGTGTAGATGTTGCTCTCGGCGGTGTCGGCGCTGGGGCCCACGACCAAGGCAGTTTCAGGCCCACCGGTTTTGGGTTTGGTCTGGCTTGCAAAGGGCCGTAGAACTTCGGTGGCAGGCTGCACTTCAAACTGCACCAGCACACGCCATTGTCCGGCGAGGCGCACCGCGTCAGAAAGCGCCACAACCGAACCCGCAAGGGCAGCAGCGAAGCCCGGGGCGGCGGCCGATTTGTGCGCATTTGGCACCATGAGGCCGGTGCCACGGGCTTCGCTGCTGCCCGTATCGCCGGAGAGCAATGCTGAAGAATTGCGCCGAGAATCCTCACCCACGTTCTCGATCAGGAAACGGGTGTGAAACGTGATGTATTCGGCGTTGGCCTTTTCTTGCGGATGCCCGCTCAAGCTAAACGTGCAGCCCGGCACGATGCCGCGCACATGGCCAACGCCCGATGCGCGCAGGCCCGGCTGGCGCAGCGTCTGCATGCGCAGGCGCGCCAGATGTTTGCCTTGGCCCTCGGTTTGGTTAGCGGCCTTGTCCGCGCCCCGGTTGGGTTGGCTGTAATCACTTCCACCCAAGCCCTGTTTGTCACCACGCCACAGGTACACCTCGTGATCCGCGTGGCCCGTGTTGCGTGGAGCTGATGCGTCTGCGCTGAGTGACGCGCGGGGGCGTGTGTAATCGTATTCGCGGGAGGCATAGCTGCCGCTGGTAAGGCTGTCGGTGGGGCTGAAGCCGTGGATGTATTCACGGTCTATCTTGTGGCCCAGCGGGTAAAAGGGAATGGAGTGATACGCACTGACGCCTTTGTCTTGATCACCTTGCGTCACCTGAAACGCGCCGTTGTGGTCACTCCAGATCAGGCGGTGCACGCCGCCCGAATGTTCGAAG
>CANFNO010000109.1 GCA_947447845.1 Burkholderiales bacterium
AAAACCAGGGTCTAACGCCCCGTTTGTAGGGGTTTTCCCTCGAAATCTCGATATTTTCGGAAAGCTGCGTTGTTTTGGCAGACAACTTGCAAAGCCCTACCCGTTACACCCGTTATGCCATGAGCAATCCACCCCACTTCAATCCCAACCTCAAGTTCGTGCGAATCATCGAGACGCATGCCAACGGCCTGGTTGAGTTTGAGTTTGCGGTCGGCGAACCCGGACTGTTCGTCGAGTTGCTGATGGCGCAAGCGCCGTTTGACGAGTTTTGTGCCATGCACGGAGTGACCCCCACCCAGGGTCGCCTGCAACCGGTGCAAGACGACAAAGAGCAGGAGTGGGACTGGAGTCTGCGCGCCGCACGCGAGCAGCACCTGCGTCACGACAACAAAGCCTGAAACCAAAGCAATAACTGAGGAGACCCTTTGATATGCATATAGATCTTCGTACCGTCAATATCGAGCCCTTGCGGCAAACCTTTGACCACATCGCCGCGCGCATTGGTCCGAACAAGCCGGCTTCGCGCTATCTGGAGGGGACCCTGGATCTCCAGGCTGATGCCAACTTCCATTACCGGCCGACCTGGGACCCGGAGCACGAAATATTCGACGCAACGCGCACCGCGATCACCATGAAAGACTGGTACGCGTTGAAGGACCCGCGCCAGCTTTACTACGGTGCGTACACCGCTTCGCGGGCCAAGATGCAGGAGACAGCAGAGGCCGACTTTGACTTTGTGGAGTCACGCGGTCTGGCCGATGTGTATGACGACGCGTCCAAGCGCATCGCGCTGGACTTCTATATTCCTTTGCGCCATGTGGCCTGGGGTGCCAACATGAATGGTGCCTCCATGTGCGCCTATGGCTTTGGCACAGCCATTACCCAGCCCTGCCTGTATCAGGGCATGGACCAGCTCGGCGTAGCGCAGTACCTGACGCGCATGGGTCTGGTGCTGGGTGATCAGGGTGAAGTGCAGGCCGCCAAAAAGGCCTGGATCGATCAACCCCAATGGCAGGAACTGCGACGCTACGTCGAAGACACCCTGGTCATCAAAGACTGGTTCGAAATGTTTGTGGCCCAGCACGTCGCGCTGGACGGCATGTTGTTTGGTCTGGCCTATACCGAGGTGGATCAGGCGCTCAATGCCAAGGCCGGTCCGACCGTTTCTTTGCTAACCCGCTTCCAGACCGAGTTGTTTGAAGACAGCAGCAAGTGGGTGGATGCCAGCTTGCGCATTGCCGCCGCAGAAAACGCAGAAAACAAGGCGCAACTACAAAAGTGGATTGCGCACTGGCGTGCCCGTGCCCTGACAGCTTTGCAACCGCTGGCCCAGATGGCCCTGGGTGCTGATGCAGAGGCTGCACTGGCTCGCGTATCAGCCCGACTGGATGCACGTTTGGCCAAGGCCGGCGTTTCTGCCTGAACCTAACGGAGTACCCCCAATGTCCAACGTATTCATAGCTTTCCAAAGAAACGAAGAAACCCGTTGCATCGTCGATGCGATCGTGATTGACAACCCGAATGCCGTGGTTAATTTCCAGCCCGCCATGGTCAGGATTGACGTGCCCGACACCTTGCTGATCAAGCGCAGCACGGTCGAAGAACAGATGGGCCGCCCTTTTGATCTGCAGGAATTGCATATCAACCTGATCACGCTGACGGGCCACATCGATGAAACCGATGACGACTTCACGCTGAGCTGGAAGCACTAACAGCGTCCTGCAATACAGATTCCATTTAGCGCAATAACAAGCCAACCGGAGACACACCATGGACATGAAAGTCAACAAGAAGCTCAACCTGAAAGATCGCTACAACCTGATGACGCGCGATCTGGACTGGGAGCCCAGCTACCAGAAGAAGACCGATATTTACCCCTACCTCGAATACGAGGGAATCAAGATCCACGACTGGAGCAAGTTTGAAGATCCCTTCCGTCTGACGATGGATGCGTACTGGAAATACCAGTCGGAGAAAGAGAAAAAGCTCTACGCCATCATCGATGCGTTCAACCAGAACAACGGCCATTTGCAGGTCACCGATGCGCGCTACATCAACGCGCTCAAACTGTTCCTGACCGGCGTGTCACCACTCGAATACATGGCGCACCGGGGCTTTGCCCACGTCGGGCGCCAGTTTGCCGGGGCAGGCCCGCGCGTGGCCTGCATGATGCAGTCGCTGGACGAAATCCGCCACTCGCAGACGCAGATTCACTCGATGTCGAACTACAACAAGTTCTACAACGGCTTTCAGCATTTCCGTCACCAGCACGACCGCGTCTGGTACCTGTCGGTGCCCAAGTCCTTCTTCGACGATGCCATCACTGCGGGCCCGTTTGAGTACATGGTGTCGATTGGCTTTGCGTTTGAATACGTGCTGACCAATCTGCTGTTTGTGCCCTTTGTTTCAGGTGCTGCCTACAACGGCGACATGGCCGCGATGGCATTTGGCTTCTCGGCACAAAGCGACGAAGCACGCCACATGACACTGGGCCTCGAGATGATCAAGTTCATCCTGGAGCAAGACCCCGACAACCTGCCCATCGTTCAGCGTTGGATCGACAAGTGGTTCTGGCGCGGCTACCGCGTGCTCACGCTTGTGGCCATGATGATGGACTACATGTTGCCCAAGCGTGTGATGAGCTGGAAGGAAGCCTGGGAAACCTACGCCGAGGAAAATGGTGGCGCTCTGTTTGCCGACCTGGCGCGCTACGGCATCAAGATACCGGCCGGCTGGACGCAAGCGTGCAAGGACAAAGACCACCTGTCGCACCAGGCCTGGGCCGTGTTTTACAACTATGGCGCGGCTGCTCCGTTCCACACCTGGACACCCTCCGAGTCCGAAATGCAATGGTTGTCCGAGAAGTATCCGGACACCTTTGACAAGTACTACCGGCCCCGCTACGAGCATTGGGCCAAAGAGGCGGCTGAGGGCCGGCGGTTCTACAACGCCACGCTGCCTATGTTGTGCCAGACCTGCCAGATTCCGATGTTCTTCACGGAGCCTGACGACCCGACCAAGATTGCGTATCGCGAGTCTGACTACAGCGGCATGAAGTACCACTTCTGCTCGGATGGCTGCAAAGGCATCTTCGATCACGAGCCTGAAAAATACATTCAGGCCTGGATGCCGGTGCACCAGATCTATCAGGGCAATTGCTTCACGCCTGAGGCCAATCCGGGTGCTGCGGACTTCAACCCGCTGGCAGAAGTGCTCAAGTGGTACCGCATGGAAATGGGCCGCGACAACCTGGACTTCGAAGGTTCACAGGATCAGAAGAACTTTAAAGCCTGGCGCGATCTCGCCAAGGGCAACTAACGCAGACCACCAGGAGACCCCTAACCATGGCTACTACTTCCGTTCGTCCCTACCCCTTCATCCAGAAGGACACCGTGGACAAGTTTCCGGCACCGTTGCTCTACATCGGCTGGGAAGACCACCTGATGTTCTGTGCCCCGTTTTGCCTGCCGTTGCCGCCCACACTGAAATTTGGCGACATGCTGGCCGGCCCGCTGCCAGGCGTGTTTGGTGCCCATCCGGACTTTGCCCAGATCGATTGGACAAAGGCCGAGTGGTTCAAGTCCGGCAAGGCCTGGACGCCCGATGCCGAAAAATCGCTGGCCGAAAACGGTTTGGGTCACAAGGACGTCATTCGTTTTCGCACCCCGGGCCTGACTGGTCTGAGCGGTTCCTGCAGCTGAGTGTGACGGGACGCTGATGAGCTATCAACTCACCATCGAGTCGACCGGGCAGGTGCTTGAGGTCGAGACGGGTCAAACCATTCTCGACGCGGCCCTGCGTGCCGGCATCTATTTGCCGCACGCCTGCTGCCATGGCCTGTGCGCGACTTGCAAGATCGATGTCACCGATGGTGAAGTGGATCACGGCGCGGCCTCCAACTTCGCGCTCATGGACTATGAGCGCGAAGAAGGGAAGTGCCTGGCCTGCTGCGCCACGCTGGAGTCGGATGTCACGATCAATGCCGAAATCGAAGAAGAAGCCGATGCCCTGAACCTGCCGGTGCAGGACTACCGTGGCACGGTGAGTCGCATCGAAGACTTGACGCCTACGGTCAAGGGTGTCTGGATCAAGCTGGATGCCTCGGCAAAAATCGTCTTTCAGTCAGGGCAGTACATCAATCTGGTGGTGCCGGGCGAGGAGCATGCGCGAGCCTTTTCCATTGCCAGTGTGCCTTCGGCATCCGGTGAAATTGAACTCAACATCCGGCGGGTGCCCGGTGGCGTGGCCACAGGCTGGATTCATGACACGCTCAAGAGTGGCGACAGCGTGCGGTTCAGCGGCCCGTATGGGCGCTTCTTTGTGCGCCAGACGCAGCATGAGGCGGAGCAACTGCCTTACCTCTTTCTGGCAGGTGGTTCCGGCCTGTCGAGCCCGCGCTCGATGATTCTGGATTTGCTGGAAAAAGGCTGCACGCGCCCCATTGCGCTGATCAATGGCGCACGCAGCCAGGCCGAGTTGTATCACCACAGCGAGTTCGTGGCGCTGGCAGCGCAGCACGCCAACTTCAGCTACGTCGCCGTGCTTTCGAACGAGCCAGAGGACAGCGACTGGACCGGTGCGCGAGGGTTTGTTCACGAGGCCGCCAAAGCGCATTTCAACAACGATTTCCGGGGTCGCAAGGCCTATCTGTGTGGACCTCCGCTGATGGTCGAAGCCTGCATCACCACGCTGATGCAAGGACGACTTTTTGAGCGCGACATCTACACCGAGAAATTCATTTCAGCCGCTGATGCACAGCAGGTGCGCAGCCCGCTCTTTCGCAAGATTTGAACGCACGAGTACCTGGGCATGACCATCTACACCGTGACCATTGAGGACGATGGCAGCAGCTACCGCTGCTCTGACTCGCTGACGCTGCTCGAAGGCATGGAGTCACTGGGGAAAAAAGGCATTCCGGTGGGCTGCCGGGGTGGTGGCTGCGGCGTGTGCAAGGTGCACGTTCTCAGTGGCTCGTATACCAAGCGGGTCATGAGCCGTGAGCATGTAAGCGTTGAGGATGAGGCACAAGGCCGTGTGCTGGCATGCCGTGTGCGCCCGACCAGCGAGGTCTCGTTGCGGGTGATTGGACAAATGAAAAAAAACGTCTGCCGGGTGGTTGAACCGACCGTCGTTCCTGATTTATCAACCTGAAGACAAACTGGAGACTACAAAATGGCAATGACAGGTGTTTTACGTCCGGGCCACGCCCAATTACGCGTGCTCGACATGGATGAGTCGGTCAAGTTCTATACCGATGTTATGGGCCTGGTGGAAACCGGGCGTGACGCCTCCGGACGTGTCTACTTCAAGACCCGCGCCGAGCGCGATCACAACAGCATCGTGCTGCGCAAGGCCGACCGCGCCGGTCTGGATTTCTTCGGCTACAAAGTCCTCAACAAGGCAACGCTTGAAGATCTTGACGGCAAGCTCAAGGCTTATGGCGTGAAGACCGAGCGCATTCCTGCTGGCGAAATGCTGGAGACCGGTGAGCGCGTGCGCTTTCAGATTCCGACGGGTCACACCATCGAGCTGTATTCGGAAAAGACCGATGTGGGCAACGGCATGACCTACAACGACCCCGAAGTCGATGTGATCGATGGCAAGGGCATCCGCCCGATCCGCATGGACCACGCGCTGCTGTACGGTGGCGACATCGACGGCTCGCGCAAGCTGTTTGAAGAAGTGCTGGGCTTTAACCTGGTTGAGCGCGTCAAGCTCGAAGACGGCAATACGGATCTGGCTGTCTGGTTGACCTGCAGCGCCAAAGCCCACGATCTGGCCATGGTGCGCCATGCCGAAGACGGCAAGCTTCACCACGTCGCGTTCCAGATGGGCAGTTGGGAAAATGTGCTGCGCGCCGCCGACATCATGAGTATCAACCGCGTGTCGATCGACATTGGACCCACACGCCACGGCATTACGCAGGGCACCACGATCTACTTCTTTGATCCTTCCGGCAACCGTCTGGAAACCTTCTGCGGTGGCTATGACCACTATCCGGATAACCACCCGATCACCTGGAGCTGGGAGCATGTGGGCCGCGGCATTTTCTACCACGACCGCAAGCTCAACCCGGCTTTCCTGAGCGTGGTGACCTGATGCAAATCGCATTTTCCCAATCGGTGATTGGTTGGGAGGCTGCTGCAACTGCTGCACGAGCGGCAGTTGCGCATGCCGAGAGTTTGGGTGCCGCCGTCAACGTCGCCGTGGTTGACGCAAGCGGTACCCTGGCTGCGTTTTTACGCATGCCCGGCGCGCCCCTGCATTCGATCGATATCGCTATCGACAAGGCCTATACAGCGGTCAGCTTTGGCCTGCCCACGCATCAGTGGACAGAGGCTTTGCAAAGCCATTCGGCTGCGGTGCGCGAAGGCATTGTTCTGCGCCCCCGCTTTGTTGCCTTTGGCGGCGGTCTGCCCATCGTTGAAGCCGGTCAACGCATTGGCGCCATCGGTGTCTCTGGCGGCAGCGAGGAGCAAGATCAGCAAATAGCCCAGGCCGGTTTGACCGCGCTGGGCCTGGCCGGTGCGTAATGCACGGCCAACCCATTTTCAACTTTAGTGAACAGCCATGAAACAGATCCTCAACTTCATCAACGGCGAATACGTGAGCAACGCGAGTGGCAAGACGTACGAGAAGCGCAACCCGGTGGACAACAGCCTCATCGGCATGGTCCATGAGGCCGGGCAGCCCGAGGTGGACGCGGCTGTGGCTGCGGCCCGTGCGGCCCTGCATGGCCCCTGGGGCAAGCTCTCGGTGGTGGAGCGCTGCGCCATGCTGGATGGTCTGGTGGCTGAGATCAACAACCGCTTTGACGACTTTTTGCAGGCCGAAATAGCCGACACCGGAAAACCCGCGCACCTGGCCTCGCACATCGACATTCCGCGCGGTGCGGCCAATTTCAAAATCTTCACCGACACGATCAAGAACGTCTCGACCGAGTCCTTCGAGATGCGCACCCCCGACGGCAAGACCGCACGCAGCTATGGCGTGCGCACGCCGCGTGGCGTCATCGCCATCATCTGCCCGTGGAACCTGCCGCTGTTGCTGATGACCTGGAAGTGCGGCCCGGCGCTGGCCTGCGGCAACACCGTCGTGGTCAAGCCTTCCGAGGCCACACCCAGCACCGCAACGCTGCTTGGCGAGGTGATGAACAAGGTCGGCGTGCCACCCGGCGTCTACAACGTGGTGAATGGCTTTGGCGTGAACTCCGCTGGTTCCTTCCTCACCGCGCACCAGGGCGTCAACGGCATCACCTTTACTGGCGAGACCAAAACTGGCACCGCCATCATGAAGGCCGGTGCCGATGGCATCCGCCCGGTGTCACTCGAACTCGGTGGCAAGAACGCCGCCGTGGTGTTTGCGGACTGTGACTTTGAAAACGCCATCAACACCGTCACCCGCTCGGTCTTCGAGAACTGCGGTCAGGTCTGCCTGGGCACCGAGCGCGTGTATGTGGAGCGCCCGATCTTCGACAAGTTCGTGGCCGCGCTGAAGGTCAAGGCCGAGGGCATGAAGCCGGGTCGCCCGTTTGACCACGACACCAAGATCGGCCCGCTGGTCAGCAAGATCCACCAGAAGAAAGTGCTGTCGTATTACGCAAAAGCCAAGGAAGAGGGCGCCACCATCGTCTTCGGCGGCGGTGTGCCCGACATGCCCGACGATTTGAAGGACGGCTGCTGGGTCGAGCCCACCATCTGGACCGGCCTGCCCGAGACCGCATCGGTGGTGCGTGAAGAGATCTTCGGCCCCTGCTGCCACATCCAGCCTTTTGATACCGAAGAAGAAGCGGTGCGCATGGCCAATGACACCAAGTACGGTTTGGCCACTTCCATCTACACCCAGGACATCAGCCG
>CANFNO010000110.1 GCA_947447845.1 Burkholderiales bacterium
CCTGCTCGTTGAAGTTTTGAACGGCAATCGAGCGACCTGAACCCATCAGGTTGTGGCCCCGGTGTTGCAGCAGTGCGTTCATGGGTACCACCAGAAAGCCTCCCAGACCGCCCAGCAAAATCAGAAACGGCGCCGCCACCCAGACGTTGGTAATGAAGTTCAGCAGAATCACCAGCACACCCATGGCAATGCCCAGTGGCATGACCAGGGTAGCGTGCTCGAGGCGCATGCGCAGCGAGGCCGCCACTGCACCCACGGCCGTGCCAATGGCCACCACGCCGACTAGGGCCGAGGCTTGAGTCACTGTGTAGCCCAAAGCCGCGGCAGCCCAGGCCAGCACGATGTAGCGCAGGTTGCCGCTGACTCCCCAGAACAGGGTGGTAGTGGCCAGCGAAATTTGGCCTAGCCGGTCGCGCCACAAGCGCACATTGCAATGCCAGAAATCTGGCAACAGGCTGAACAGCTTTTTGGGCATGGGCCGCATCGGAAAATCGGTCAGCGGAATTCGGGTGTTAAACCAGGCTGCCAGCAGGTAGACGAAGATCAATATGCAGATGGCCGCTTCCGGTGGCGTGTCGATGCCAGTGTCGATGTACGGGATGTCAAAGCTGAGCAATTGGCCGGAGACCATGGGGCCGACCAATTGACCACCCAGCAGCACCCCCAAAATGATGGAGGAAATGGTCAGGCCTTCAATCCAGCCATTGGCTTTCACAAGTTGAGATGCAGGAAGCAACTCGGTCAGGATGCCGTATTTGGCTGGCGAGTAAGCCGCCGCACCCAGGCCAACTACGGCATAGGCCATGAGCGGATGGGTGCCAAACAGCATGAGCAGACAACCCACAACTTTGATGGAGTTGCTCATCAACATGACACGCCCCTTTGGATGGGCGTCGGCGAAGGCCCCCACAAAAGGTGCCAGCACCACATAAAACAGGGCAAACATGGGCACCAGCGCCGCCTGTTGCCAGGTGGGAGCGCCTCCACCACGCAGCAATTGCACAGCGGCCACAAAGAGTGCGTTGTCGGCCAGCGAGCTGAAGAACTGCGCCGACATGATGGTGTAAAAGCCGCGTTTCATTGATCCGGGGATGCCGCGCCGGTCATGCCGGCGCTGAAGGTTTTGTTATGGGGCTCCAAACGTTGTGGGGTTATAGCACGGCACGCAGTGTCAGAATCGGGGGAACAAGACAGCCCGGTCCCGTAAATGCCCCGCCCGATACAAGCCACCATCCATTCCCACGCCCTGGCCCACAACCTGAATCAGGCCAGGCGCCAGGCGCCCGATGCCCGCGTCTGGGCCGTAGTCAAGGCCAATGCCTATGGTCACGGCATTGAGCGCGTGTTTGATGGCTTGCGTGGCGCCGATGGTTTTGCCCTGCTGGACTTGGCCGAGGCACAGCGCGTAAGAGCCCTGGGCTGGCGCGGCCCGGTGCTCTTGCTCGAGGGGGCGTTTGAGCTGCGTGACCTGGAGCTGTGCTCTCGTCTGGACCTGTGGCACACCGTGCACTGCGAGCAGCAGATCGACATGCTGGCTGCGCACAAGACCAACGTGCCGCAACGTGTTTTCCTCAAGCTCAATAGCGGCATGAACCGCCTGGGCTTTAGACCAGAGCAATACCGCAGCGCCTGGACCCGGCTCAATGCCCTGCCACAGGTGGATGAAATTTCTCACATGACGCACTTCAGCGACGCCGACGGCCCCAATGGCATCGCAACCCAAATGGCCGTGTTTGAAAACACCACGCGCGATTTGCCGGGCGAGCGCACGGTCAGCAACAGCGCTGGCGTGTTGCGTCACGCGGGCGTTCCGGCGGCCAGTGACTGGGTGCGCCCGGGTATCGCTGTCTATGGCAGCGCGCCAGACTATCCAGAAAACAGTGCCCGCCATTGGGACCTGCAACCCACCATGACGCTAGAAGCCAAAGTCATTGCCGTGCAAAACCTGCAGGCCGGTGACACGGTCGGTTATGGCTCCAGTTTTCGCGCCGCTGGTCCCATGCGCATTGGCGTGGTGGCCTGCGGTTATGCCGATGGTTATCCGCGCATATGCCCTACCGGCACACCGGTGCTAGTCGAAGGGGCGCGTAGCCGCACGGTGGGGCGCGTCAGCATGGACATGCTCAGTGTGGACCTTACCGCGCTGCCCGCCGCCGGGCAGGGCAGCAGCGTCACGCTGTGGGGCCGAGCCGCCAACGGCGAGATATTGGAAATCGACGAAGTGGCGGCCATGGCCGGTACGCTGTCTTACGAACTCCTGTGTGCGCTGGCGGCACGCGTGCCCGTGGTGGTGACTGAATGAAATACCTACCCATTCCGATTGCATTGCTCGAAGTCGGCAAACCCTTGCCGGTCGATGTGCTCAATGATGCCGGGCAACTGCTGCTGCGCCGGGGCCAGCCGGTGGTGTCGGAGCAGCATCGCGAAAAGTTGAACGCGTTCAACGCCTGCACAACGGAAACCGATGGTCAAGCTTGGCAGCGTGCCTACGAGCGCATGGTGCACGAAATGCTCAATAGCGGTGCTGACGTGCGTGATGTGGCTAAAGCGCCCATGCCAGGAACAATCCTTGAGAGTGACTACGTGGTGGGCAAGCAACTTAGTGGCGGCTGGCTGGATTTGCAGGAGGTGCTGCGCGGCATTCTGTACCAGGGTGGTCTATCCATCAATCCGCTGCCCCGCCTCAAAGGCATTCAAGACAAATTGATGCTGCTGTTGCAACAAGACGCGGATGCCAGCCTGTTCGAGTTGTTTCAGGCGCTTGCCGATTCCAGGCTGGGCTATTGCGCCACACACGCCTTGCTGTGCGCGGTGGTGTGCGAACTGACTGCAGCGAAACTCGGTTTTCCCGGGCTACAGCGCCAACCCTTGATGGCGGCTGCGCTCACCATGAATATTGGCATGGCACGCGAACAAGACAGCCTTGCGCGCCAGACTAGCCCCATCAACGACTGGCAGCGTACCCTGGTCGCGGAGCATCCCATGCGCAGCGCGCAGATACTGCGAGAGTTCGGTGTGGACGATGTCCACCAACTCGACATGGTGCGTTGGCACCACGCTCCGGAATCCGATGATGCTTCTCCGACCAACCAGACCAGCCGGCGTCTATTGCATCTGGCGGATGTTTTTGTCGCCCGCACCGCGGCCCGGCGCACGCGCTCGGCACAAGCGCCGGTGGCGGCGGTTAAAAGCATGGTGTTTGGCGCCGGTGGCGGCGACCTCGGCTTGGGATCGGCGATGGCACAGGCCGTGGGCTTCTACCCGCCTGGCAGCTACGTCAAGCTGATCAATGGCGAAATAGCGGTGGCCGTGCAACGTGGCGAGCGGGCCAACACGCCCTGGGTCATCAGCATCGTGGGCAGTGACGCCATACCCCTGGCCAAGTACCAGTGCAAAAGCACGGCTGAACCGCGCGATGCCATCAGCGCGCCGGTTAACTTCGCCAATGTAAAAGTCTCAGTCAGCGCGGAGAAAGTGCAAAAGGCGCGAGAACGCATTCCCAAGCCCTGAGGGCAGCCACCGGGTATCTGTGGTTTTGTACAGTAACATCCCGCCATGGCTAAAGAAAAAACGATTTTTACCTGCAACGAATGCGGCGGCACGTCCCCGAAATGGCTGGGCAAATGCCCTGCCTGTAACGCCTGGAATACGCTGATCGAATCGGTGGCCAGTAACGAGGCTCCCACCAAGAACCGCTTTGCATCACTGGCCAAAACCGCTGAAGTGGCGGTGCTGTCTGACATCGAGGCCAGTGATGTGGACCGCACCCCTACCGGCCACGAAGAACTGGACCGCGTGCTAGGCGGCGGCATGGTCGAGGGCGGTGTGGTCTTGATCGGCGGCGACCCCGGCATCGGCAAGTCCACGTTGCTGCTGCAGGCGCTCGATTCGCTACAGCGCCAGGGCAAGAGCACCTTGTATGTCACCGGAGAAGAGAGTGGGGCCCAAGTCGCGCTGCGCTCCCGCCGTCTGGGGCTGGACAAGTCCCAGGTCAAGGTACTGGCCGAAATTCAGCTGGAAAAGATCCTCGCCACACTCACCGCCCACAGCCCGGATGTGGCCGTGATTGACTCCATCCAGACCGTCTATTCCGAGCAACTGACCAGTGCGCCAGGCTCCGTCGCCCAGGTGCGCGAATGCGCGGCGCACCTGACGCGCGCGGCCAAGGCCAGCGGCACCGCCATCGTGCTGGTCGGCCACGTCACCAAAGACGGTACGCTGGCGGGGCCCCGGGTGCTGGAGCACATGGTGGACACGGTGTTGTATTTCGAGGGCGACACCCACAGCCAATTCCGCCTGGTGCGCGCCATCAAGAACCGCTTTGGCGCCGTCAACGAGATCGGCGTTTTTGCCATGACCGAAAAGGGTTTGAAAGGCGTGTCCAACCCCAGCGCCATTTTCTTGAGCCAGCACGCCGAGCCGGTGCCTGGAAGCTGCGTCATGGTCACGCTGGAGGGCACGCGCCCCATGCTGGTGGAGATCCAGGCGCTGGTGGACACAGGCGGGCCGTCTCCACGCCGCTTGTCGGTCGGCCTGGACAAGGACAGGCTGGCTATGTTGCTCGCGGTGCTGCACCGCCACGCCGGTGTGGCTTGCATGGATCAGGATGTGTTTGTGAATGCGGTGGGTGGCGTGCGCATCAGCGAACCGGCAGCCGATCTGGCGGTGATGCTTTCCATCTCATCGTCCTTGCGTGGCAAGCCTTTGCCCAAGGGCTTCATTGCCTTTGGTGAGGTCGGGCTGGCTGGTGAAGTGCGTCCGGCGCCACGCGGTCAGGAGCGTCTGAAGGAGGCCGCCAAGCTGGGTTTCAGCATGGCCCTAGTGCCCAAGGCCAATGCACCCAAGAAGCCGATTGAGGGATTGACCATTCACGCCGTAGAGCGGGTTGAAGAAGCCATGCAAGTGGTGCGCTCGCTGACGTAATATGCCCCCATGTCCTGGCTCAACAAACTCCCCAACTCCATCCGCAGCGCCAGCGGTCTGGAGTGGACGCTGTGGCGCAAGCTACCGTTGATTTTTCTGGTGGGAACGGCCTTGCCGTTGGCTGCTGCAGTGGCCCTGCATCTGCTGACGGACCAGACCAGCGCGGCCCAATCGCGCTGGCTGCAAACCATGGACTACGTGGTGGCAGGCGTAGTGATTTTTCACTGGACTGCCGTGGCGACCATCGCCATCGGCTGTGTGGTGGTGATGCTGATGAAGGGACCGGCCTACGTAGCCGATGATCCTATGGAGGTCTCGCACAGCGACAAACCGCGCAGCAGCGTACAGACCCGCGAACCTTAATCCCCCACGATCGGTTGCTACGCGTCCCAAGCGGGCAACCGGCATTGTTTTAAGGCGGATTTAATCTGCCCTCCGTACGATGCGTAGCCATGGAGGTTCTTATGTCTTTTTGCAAGTTTTTTTCGATCGCCGCGCCCTTGGCACTGGCTCTTCTTTCCACCTCTGCGCAGGCGCAGACGACACCTGCTGAGCAGATGGCGGGTTATGTCGCTCAGGCGGGTCAACCGGCCCAGGCGGCTCGTGGGCAGGAGTTTTTTACCACCAAGCATGGCAAGGAATGGAGTTGCTCCACGTGCCATACGGCCAAGCCCACTGTGGACGGCAAACATGCCACCACCGGCAAGGTCATTACACCGATGGCACCGGCTTTTAATGCGCAACGATTTACCGATGCCGCCAAGACCGAAAAGTGGTTCCGCCGCAATTGCAACGATGTGGTGGGGCGTGAATGCACAGCCGCTGAAAAAGCTGACTTGCTGAGCTGGTTGCTCTCGCTCAAATCTTGATTTACTGAAAGCAGACGATGAAAAAAGTATGGATGTCCCTTGCTGCAGCGGCCACACTGGCCCTGTCCATGACGGGTCAGGCGCACGCAGAGCATGGCGGTTATGGCGTAACACCGCTGCCCAAACACCAGCAGGAGTGCTCTTCGTGCCACGTCGCGTATCCACCCGGCCTGCTGCCTGCAGCCTCCTGGGGCCGCATCATGGGCAATTTGAATAAGCACTTTGGCACCGATGCATCACTGGACGATGCCAGCACACGCGAAATTGCAACCTGGCTGAAGGCCAACGCAGGTGGCGGTCGGCGTGGCGGCGAAGAGCCAGCGCAGGATCGCATCAGCAAAGCCAATTGGTTCGTGCGTCAGCACGACGAAGTGTCCACCAGCACCTGGAAGCGCGCCAGCATTGGCAGCGCGGCCAATTGCTCGGCTTGCCACGCCGGTGCTGCCAAGGGTGACTTCAACGAACATGCGGTGCGTATTCCCAAATGAGTGACTTGAACCAAGGCACGCAAAAGATTCGCATCTGGGACGCCCCGGTGCGGGTGTTCCACTGGCTGCTGGTGCTCAGCTTTGTCGGGGCCTATATCACCGCTGAGAGTGAGGTCTGGCGCCTGGTGCACGTCACCCTGGGTTACACCTTGGGCGGCTTGCTGGCGTTCCGCATTGTTTGGGGTGTGATCGGCACGCGCTATGCCCGCTTTGGTAGCTTTGTGCGTGGACCCGGCGCTGTGATTCAGTATCTGAAATCCATCCGGGCCAAGCAGCCCGAACACCACCTGGGTCACAACCCGGCGGGAGCCGTCGCGATCGTGCTATTGATGCTTTTGGGCCTGGGTATAACGGCCACTGGATACATCACCTACAACGACCTGGGTCCGGGTTGGGTCTCTGAGTTGCACGATCTGCTGGCCAATGCGATGGTGCTGGTCATCATCGGGCATCTGGTGGGTGTGGTGACCGCCAGCTTGCAGCACAAGGAAAATCTGGTGCGCTCCATGGTCACGGGGTTCAAGACCGGCGCGGTCGACCAGGGCATACGCCGCACCTGGACGGTCGTGGCAGTGGCTATCGTGATTGCTGTGCTGGGTTTCTGGTGGCAGCAATGGCAGAGCGCACCCAAGCCGGATGCAACTGTGGCGGCAGAGACCACCCTCGAGGCGGCAAAATAACACCCCATTCAGCACACGCTCTTGTGTGCTTTGCTTTCAGGAATTGACATGCGCATACTGCTTGCTGAAGACGACGCCATGCTGGGAGACGGTTTGCGCGCAGGCCTGCGCCAAGCCGGATTTCAGGTGGATTGGGTGCGTGACGGTGTGGCCGCAGAGCGCGAACTGGCCAGCGGCGTCTATGCCGCCGGTGTGCTGGACTTGGGCCTGCCGCTCAAGGACGGGCTGGACGTGCTGAAGGACTTGCGTGCCCGCAAGCTCGATACGCCCATTCTGGTGCTGACGGCCCGTGATGCAGTGCCTGACAGGGTGGTGGGGCTGGACACAGGCGCTGATGATTACGTGATCAAGCCGGTGGATCTGAACGAGCTGGCTGCGCGCCTGCGTTCGCTGGTGCGCCGCTCAGCCGGTCAGATGCAGGAAACCATTTGCTGCCTGGGTGTGGAACTCAACCCGGCAGGCCGCAGTGTGACTTACAACGGTGAGTCCGTAACGCTCTCCACCCGTGAATTCGATCTGCTGCATGCGTTGATGCGCAACACCGGGCGTGTTCTGTCGCGCGAGCAACTGGAGCAGCAGATGTACAGCTGGGGCCATGAGGTGGAAAGCAACACGATCGAGGTACACATTCACCACCTGCGCCGCAAGCTCGGCGCCGAGCTGATCCAGACCGTGCGCGGTGTGGGTTATATGGTGCAGCGCGAACCGTCTGGCACATGAGCGCGCCGCAAAAGCAGCCCTCGTTGCAGACCCGTTTGCTGCTTTTGGTGCTGGGATTTGCCGTGGCCGTTTGGCTCGGGGCTGCCGTGATCACTTGGCGTGACGCACAGCAAGAACTCGATGAGTTGCTCGATGGCCACCTGGCGCAAGCCGCAGCCTTGCTGCTGGTGCAGGC
>CANFNO010000111.1 GCA_947447845.1 Burkholderiales bacterium
GAATCACGTGCAGGTCTTCGCCGCTGTCGATGCGGGTGTCTGTATCAGCCAGCACATACAGCACACCCCCTCGGGCGCGCACTTCGTGCAGATTGCTTTTGAGCTTTTCCAGTAGCGCGTCGTTAGGTGCTACGGCAACCACCGGCATGGCGCTGGTCACCAGGGCCAACGGGCCGTGTTTGAGTTCACCTGCGGGGTAAGCCTCGGCGTGGATGTAGCTGATTTCCTTGAGCTTCAAGGCGCCTTCCAGCGCAATCGGGTAGTGCAGACCGCGCCCCAGGAATAGGGCGTTCTCGCACTTCGCAAAGTCTTCCGACCAGGCAATGATTTGCGGCTCCAGCGCCAGCACCGCTTGCAGGGCTGCGGGTAGGTGGCGCATGGCTTTCAAGTGGCGCTGCTCTTCGGTGTCGGTGAGTCGGCCTTTGGCCTGGGCCAGACACAAAGTCAGCAGAAACAGACCCGCCAGCTGGGTCGTAAAGGCCTTGGTCGAGGCCACACCCACTTCGACACCGGCACGCGTGACATAGGCCAGGCTGCATTCACGCACCATCGCGCTGGTGGCCACGTTGCAGATGGTCAAGGTGTGTTTCATGCCCAACGATTGCGCGTGGCGCAGCGCGGCCAGGGTGTCAGCGGTCTCACCACTCTGGCTGATGGTCACCACCAGCGTGCGTGGGTTGGGCACCGAGTCACGGTAGCGGTATTCGCTGGCCACTTCCACGTTGCACGGAATTTTGGCAATGCTCTCGATCCAGTACTTGGCGGTATAGCCGCTGTAAGAACTGGTGCCGCAGGCCAGGATTAGCACCGAGTCGATCTCGGCAAACACGCGCGCGGCATTGGCGCCGGGCGCATGGTTCATCTGCTGGTCGAATAGCTCGGGCGTAATGCCTTCCACGCCTTCGAGCGTGTCGGCAATAGCGCGCGGCTGCTCGAAGATTTCCTTTTGCATGTAGTGACGGTACGGCCCGAGTTCGGCCGCGCCACTGTGCGCAAACACGGTCTTGACCGGGCGCTGCGCGGGCGTCACTGCCTTGCCGTGTTTGTCGAACAGCCAGTATTTGCCGAGTTGCAGGTCCACCAGATCGCCTTCGTCGAGGTAGACGATCTGGTCGGTCACACCGGCCAGGGCCATAGCGTCGCTGGCCAAAAAGTGTTCTTGTCCGTCCTTGCCCACGCCCAGAATCAAAGGCGAACCGGCACGGGCACCGATCAGTCGGTGCGGTTCGTCCTTGCAAAACACGGCAATCGCATAGGCGCCGCGCAGTTGGGCAATCGCACCTTTCACAGCCTCGAACAGGTCGCCGTCGTACAGGCTGTCGATCAGGTGGGCGATGACTTCGGTGTCGGTCTGGCTGTTGAACACGTAGCCACGGGTCTGCAAAGCAGCACGCAGCTCGTCGTGGTTTTCGATGATGCCGTTGTGCACCAGAGCCACGCGACCGGCTTTGGCAGAAGCCTCAGAACCCGTGCCATGGCTGAAGTGGGGGTGGGCGTTGTGCACTGCGGGTGCGCCGTGGGTGGCCCAGCGGGTGTGGGCAATGCCCAGGCTGCCTTCGAGGTGCGTGGCTTCCACCTGTTCGGCCAGTTCGGCCACGCGCGAGGTGCTGCGTGCGCGGCGCAAACCGGGGGCGCCATCTTGCGCATAGACGGCCACACCGCAGGAGTCGTAACCCCGGTATTCCAGGCGGGCCAGGCCTTTGACAAGGATAGGGACGATATCTCGGGTCGACAGACCACTCACAATTCCACACATAGATTTCTTTCAGATTTGGTTTGACGACCCGCCCGGGGAGCGGTGACAGGTAAATGCTTCAGGCCGGTATTCAGCTTGGCAACTCGTACAGCTCAAGCGGAAGTTGGTCGGGGTCCTGGAAGAACACAAAGCGCTTGCCGGTGTATTCGTCCAGGCGAATAGGCTCTACTGCAACGCCCAACTTGCTCAGGTGCTCCACCCAGGAATACAGGTCAGACACCGCAAAGGCCAGATGGCGCAGGCCACAGGCCTCCGGGTAAGACGGGCGTTTTGGCGCCTGCGGCATGGAGAACAATTCAACCTGCCCGCCATCGGGAAGTTGCAGGTCCAGCTTCCAGGAGTCCCGCGCGGTGCGGTAGTTTTCGGCGAGCACGCGCAAGCCCAGCACCCCGGTATAGAAGTGCTTTGACACGGCATAGTCGCTGCAAATGATGGCCGCGTGGTGAATGCGCAGCAAAGCCGGTGCGTGGCTCATGCGGGCACCCGACCGTAGACGTCGTCAAAGCGGACGATGTCATCCTCGCCCAGGTAACTACCCGACTGCACCTCAATCATCTCCAGGTCCACACGGCCCGGATTCTCCAGTCGGTGCACGGTGCCCAGCGGGATATAGGTGGACTGGTTTTCTGACAACAACAGGGTTTCATCGCCCTTGGTGACCCGTGCCGTGCCACTCACCACTATCCAGTGCTCGGCGCGGTGGTGGTGCATCTGCAGTGAGAGGCTGGCACCAGGTGTGACCACGATGCGCTTGACCTGAAAGCGCGGACCCATGTCCACGCTGTCGTACCAACCCCAGGGGCGGTAGACCTTGCGGTGGTTCAGCGCCTGGGTACGGCCATCGTGCTGCAGGCGGGTGACGATCTTTTTGACGTCTTGCGTGCGGTCTTTGTGCGCCACCAGGATGGCGTCCGGCGTTTCCACCACGATCAGGTTGTCCACGCCCACACAGGCCACCAGACGGCCTTGCGAGAAAGCCAGCGTATCGTGGCTGTCTTCCAGTAGCACGTCGCCTTGGGTGACATTGCCGTGTTCATCCTTGGGCAGCACGTCCCACAAGGCGTCCCAGGCGCCCACATCGGACCAACCGGCCGACAGGGGCAGCACCAGCGCCGCTGGAAATTCAGAGGCCTTGGGTTGTCGGGTGATGCGCTCCATCACCGCGTAGTCGATCGAGTCGGAGGCGCATTGGGCGAACAGGGCGGCATCGACCCGCACAAACTCGCCATCACTTTTTCCTGCGCTCCAGGCGCTCTCGCAGGCGGCCAGAATGTCTGGTCGGCAGATGCGCATGGCAGCCAGCCAGACCGAGGCGCGCAGCATGAAGATGCCGCCATTCCACAGGTAGTTGCCGGTCTGTAAATAGCGCTGCGCCAGTTCCAATTCGGGTTTCTCGACAAAGCTTTGTATCGCGCGTGCAGCGCCCTGCCCTGTGGCCGCGCCGCACTGGATATAGCCATAGCCGGTTTCCGGCGCGGTAGGCGTAATGCCAAAGGCCACCACAGCGCCCTGCTGGGCCAGCGCGGCACCGCTGCGCACGGTGGCCTGAAACGCTGCGCTGTCCACGATGACGTGGTCTGCAGGCATCACCAGCAGCACGGGATCAGCGCCACCGCGCAGGGCCTCAAGAGCACCCAGTGTGAGGGCCGGTGCGGTGTTTCTGCCAGTGGGCTCCAGCACCAGCGTGCCACGCTGGCCCATGCAGCGCAATTGCTCGGCAATAACGAAGCGGTACTCTTCATTGCACACCACCAGCGGCGTGGCCATTGCCAGATCAGCAATGCTTTGTACCCGCTGCAAGGTCGCCTGAAACAGGGAGTCGGAGCCCGTTAGTTGCAGCAACTGCTTGGGGTATTTTTCGCGGGAAAGAGGCCACAGACGGGAGCCGGAGCCGCCGCACAGCACAAGAGGTTGAATCAGCATGGTGAATGAATGAAAGTGGTTAGAAGTTGAAGTTCAGGCGCGGGCATCGCCCCAGCGCAAATGGGTGGTGTCGTCGCCGCTGTAGAGGGTTTCGCCATGGCGGTCCACGCAGTATTGGCGCGACACAATCATCTCGTTAAAGTGCATGTCGGCCGGGATGCGCGTGTATTCAAAAATCACGCTGCGGGTGACCTTGGCACCGGAGCGAATGACGCTGCCGTGTCCAATCCAGGCCGGGCCAATGATGGTGGCACCAGGCTCCACGCGCACGCCTGAGCCGAAATACACCGGCCCTTCGATGCGCACCTGATCCCAGGGGATGGAGGTGTTGAGCCCCACCCAGACATCCGGTCGCACTTCTTTGCCGGGCATGCGCATGTCGGCAATCTCGCCCTTGATCACGCGTTGCAGCACCGACCAATAGTCGCTGACCCGGCCAATGTCGATCCAGTGAAACGGGCGGTTCTGCACATAAAACGGCAGCTCCTGTGCCACGAGTTGCGGGAACAATTCAGCGCCAATGTCGTACACCTTGCGCGGCGGCACCAGGTTGAGCACCTCGGGCTCGAAAATGTAGATGCCCGTGCTGGCCAGTCGCGACTTGGCTTCGCGCGGTTGGGGCTTTTCCTGGAACGACTGGATGCGCTGCTGCGCGTCAGCCACCACGATGCCGTAGGAAGAGACTTCCTCCAGCGGCACTTCCATGGCCACGACGCTGGCCAGCGCACCTTTTTCCTTGTGTTCCTGGATGGCGGCGGTGATGTCCAGATCGATCAGGGCGTCGCCACAGAGCACCAGCGTGGTCTCGTCAAAGAAGCCGCTGAAGTCCTGTATCTTGCGCATGCCACCGGCCGAGCCCATGGGCTTGGGCAGGATGTCGCCATGGTCACGTATGCCTTCGTAGGAGTAGCCGATCTCCACACCCCAGCGACTGCCGTCGCCAAAGTATTCCTCGATGCGCTGGTGGTGGTAGGCCACGTTGATCATGATCTCGTGGATGCCGTGGCGTGCCAGATGCTCGATCAGGTATTCCATCACCGGCTTGCCGAGTATGGGCACCATGGGTTTGGGCAGGTCGCGAGTCAGGGGGCGCACGCGGGTGCCCTGTCCGGCCGCCAATATCATTCCTTTTGCCATGTCGTTCCTTGTTATGTCTGTCTGTCGCAGCTTCAGGCGAGCGCATGGGAGTGCTGCGCCTCCCGCACCAGTGCGTCAAAGGCGCTGGGGGCTGCCATTTCAATCTTCAGTCCGATGGCGTAGCCACCCCTGCGGGATGTGACATGTGCCACTCGCAATTTGCCAAGATGCACGCTGTGATCACCGCTTTGCAACAGGGCGGCATCGGTCAGGCTGCCCTGCGCCGGTGGCGGGTTATCGGCGCAGCGTTCCCACATCACCGCAAGACCACCCCGGCTGATGTTCTGCACGCGGCACACCACGTCATTGAGGTGAGGATCGTGGGCGCAAAAGTGTAGGAAATGTCCGGCGGGTAACGGGCAGCGGTCGCTGCCGCGCGATTGTGAAACATCGATGCTGCTTGGCAGACTCAGCCTGAAGGCGTCCGGCACGCCGGCCACGGCACACATCTGGCCCGAGGCCAGAAAGTTGGCGCCGCTGGGGGTGGTGCCAATCACGGCGTAGGATTCCCAGGCGTCCACACGGACGTTTGACACGCCACTGCAGACCACCTGAATGCCTCCGTCGGCAGGCTCGAAGTTCACAATGCGGGCGGGCCTGTGGCCATCACCCGCGCCGCACATCAGCAGCAGCGGAACGCCTTGCTTTTGATGCCAATCAAGGTAGGTGCGGATCTCCTCAGGCGCGGTGACCTGGGTGAGCAGAGCGGTGGGTTTCATAGATACTAGGGTTGCGGGGCTGACTATCGGTATAGGCAGAGAATACGCAGCAAGGCCTGCATAAATGTGATGCAAATGTGAACTCGTACCGGCCACGTTTTGCCAAATTGACAAAGGAAACCTGAGATGCATATCGGTGTATTGGAAGACGATCCGGACCAGCAGGCGCTGATGGACTTGTGGCTGCGCAGCGGGCAGCACAGCGTGGCGATGTTCGGCACCGTGGCCGACATGCTGGCGGCACTTAAGGGCGGTAGCTTTGATGCCTTGCTGCTGGACTGGATGCTGCCCGATGGCAATGGCGGGGAAGTCCTGCGCTGGGTGCGCCAGAGTCTGGGCTGGAAGCTGGCGATTGTGGTGCTGACCTCGCGCGATGACGAGCAGACCGTGGTGGAGGCCTTGCAGGCGGGCGCCGATGACTATGTGGTCAAGCCAGCCAAGCAGCAAGAACTCAATGCGCGCCTGTTGTCGGCCGCGCGCCGCGCCAGTCCGGGCGGCCTGCCTGTGATGCGTATGGGTGCCTACGAGATCGATGTGCCCAAGCACAGCCTGCTGCTGAACGGCGCGCCGGTCACGCTGACGCAAAAGGAGTTTGATCTGGCGGTGTATCTGTTTCAGAACCCGGCCAAGCTGATGTCGCGCGACCACCTGCTCGACAGGATTTGGGGCATCAGCAGCGAAGTGGATTCACGCACCGTCGATACCCACGTCAGCCGTATCCGCAAGAAGCTCAAGCTCGACGGCAAGATGGGCTGGAAAATGGTGCCGGTTTATGGCTACGGCTACCGCCTGGAACGCGTGGACCTTTAGCTGAAGGAAGCCACCGCGCCTTCGGCCGTCTCGTGGATGCTGAAGACACGGTGCATGCGCATTAGTTCAAACAAGGCCAGCACCGAGCGCGACATATTGCTCAGCCGGAAATCGCCCTTGCGGCCATTGGTGTCACGCAGGCAGGAGATCAAAGCCCCCAGGCCCGAGCTGTCGACAAATTTCAGATTGGACATGTCCAGCACCACGCGGGTCTTGTCCTTGATCAGCTTTTGCATGCCTTCGCGAAAGTCGCGGACGTTGCTGGCATCGAGATTGTCCTCTTGGACCTGGATGACCAAAACGTCATCGCCTTGAATGTGATTGAGTAGTTCCACGCTGTGCTCCTGGTGTCGTCAAATGGGTTTGCTTGGTGCAGATTAGACGTTGGAAATGATTCAAATTGTGTCCAAAATGTTGCGATTCGACGGGCCAGTCATCGGCATCGCGCACGCGCCGCCCCAGCCCTGCCCGGATCAGGATGTTGACCTGCCGGGAGCCACCGCCCGCGTGCGCGTGGCAACTGCCAGCACACCCGTCAACAACAGCGTGGGCAACGTGGCGCCCCACTGCGGCGCAAAGTTGGTCAGCGCCTGGAACGCTGCAATGCCGACGATCCAGATCGCAGCAGCGGTGTAATCCACTTTGATCGTTGGCATCGCTGAACCCACAACTCCAAAACCCAGGCGCCCCAAAATCACGCCATACAGCGGCACAAACACCGAGCTCAAAATCAAGAGGAAGGGCTCCAGACCGCGCATCGGCAACACCAACGCCAGCGCCGTACACAACACCGCCAGCGCCATGCCCCAGGTGCGGATGGATAGCTTGGGCAGCAGGCTGTGGCTGGAGACTGCCCCCGAATACACATCGCCATAGGCGTTGTCGATTTCGTCCACCAGAATCAAACTGAGCGCAATCAATCCGCCTTGTGCCAGCAACAACGTATTCACCAAATCTGCGTCCGGCGCCGAGATGCTGGCCACCATCACACCTAACGCATAGCACCAGATATTGGCCACGGCATAGCCGATCCAGGTGCCGGAGAAAGCACCTTTGCCGCTCTTGCCAAAACGTGCGTAGTCGGCCACCAGCGGCAGCCAGGACACGGGCATGGCAATCACCAAGTCCATGGCCGAGAGCAGACCCATGCTGCCGTCACCGGCGCGGGAGACAAAAGCGTCCAGACCGTTGGCCTGCACCTTGACACCAAACTGCCAGCTCAACCAGACCAGCGAGGCAATCACCAGCGGCAGGCCGTAGCGGCCGATGATTTTGCGCACCAGCTGCGTCATGGAGCCCATCAGCAACAACGTTAGCACCGCGCCCCACAGCAGGGTGGTGGCCGCGCTGCCCGCCGCACCGTCCAGTGCCAAGCCGAAAGACTGCTTGCCAATGGCGGCCGTGCCGTCGCGCATGATGACCAGCTCAAAGGTGGTCCAACCGATCAGCTGCGCAATATTCAAAAGCACCGGCAACCGGGCAAACA
>CANFNO010000112.1 GCA_947447845.1 Burkholderiales bacterium
ACCGTATAACTGCAAGCGGCACAGTGCATGCCTTCGATGACGACACTTGACTCCCATCTATCAGGAAATTTCTTGGAGGGACGACTAAACGCAGACCACTCCTGCACATCGTCCAAAAGCTGCAGTGCATCCGGACTATGGGGAGTAATGGGAGACAAGGGCCTGGAAGAATGCGTTCCCGCGATGATCGGCGTCACTAAATTGTTGGCAGTCGAATTCAACGGGGCTGTGGGCATAAAGGCTAGTGTGCCGTTTATTGAAGAACCTGTCTTGATTCAAATCAAGACAGGCCAAAAGCCATAGCTGGCGACCGAACGGCTCCAGGCAATGGCGCCTGCCACTCCCTACAAATCAGCATTGATGGGCTGTTCTTCCCGGTATTGACAGCGCACCCTATCCACATCATCCCAGGCATTCAAAAATGCCTTGACGCAGGCTGGATCAAAATGAGTCCCAGCCCCATTGTTGAGAAAATCCACCGCCGCCTCAACATCCCAGGCCTTCTTGTATGGGCGCTCAGAAGTCAGTGCATCAAACACATCAGCCACCGCGACGATGCGGCTAAAGATGGGGATGTCTTCGCCCTTGATGCCATCGGGGTAGCCCGTTCCATCGTATTTTTCGTGATGCCCCTTGGCAATTTCAGCGCCCACTTGCAAAAGTTTGGATGAACTACCGCTGAGCAACTCATAGCCGAACATGGCGTGTTGCTTCATCACTTCGAACTCTTCCGGCGTCAAGCGACCCGGTTTAAGCAGCACCTTATCTGCGATACCGACTTTGCCGATGTCATGCAACGGCGCGGCTTCCAGCAGCAATTGCTGCTCATCCTCAGAAAGGCCTAATTCGCGGGCAATCAGCCTTGAATAGTGGGCCATCCGCAAAATATGCGCACCTGTTTCCGGGTCCCGAAATTCGGCGGCCTTGGAAAGTCGCAATACAGTTTCGCGCTCGCGGCTCACAATTTCGCGGGTTGCCTTGCGCACTTCCCCTGAGAGCCAGGACGCATGATCCGCCATGTGTTTGCGGGCCAGGTTGAGGCTCAGCATATTGCGCGTGCGCGCCAGGAACTCAATCTTGTCTATGGGTTTGGTCAGAAAATCGTTCGCGCCGAGATCCAGCGCGCGATAGCGGATCTGTTTTTGGTCATTGGCCGTGATCATCAAAATAGGAACCAGCTTGCGTCCAGGCATTTCGCGCATCAGCCGTATGAATTCGAGACCGTCCAATTCCGGCATCATGTAGTCCACTATGACCAGGTCCGGCACATTGACCGTGACCCACTCCAGAGCTTCACGCGGTTTGGAAAAAACGTGCGCTTGGCAATCGTCTAATTTTTTGACCAACGCGCCGAAAAGAATCAAATTGATTTCGGTGTCGTCAACGATTAAAACCTGTTGCAGCACAGTTTTTCAGCCCTTATTTTGAAACGCTATCTTAGTCGCAATATGCTGACGAAACTGGTCCGTTTCAATTTGAGAACGTGCGCTCCAGTGCCAGCCTTAAATAGTCCACCTCGGCAGTAAATGAAGGCAATAGCTTCTCAACCGCACCCAAATCACCTCGACCTGCCAGTGCTTCAATGCGTGCAGCCAATTGGCTAGCCGGGTCGGCGCCAAACATGGCCATCGTCGCCTTGAGCGCGTGCGCAGTATGCAGTGTTGGCAATGGTTCGCCCTGGGCCAGACTGGCGCGAATTTTTTGGATATCTTCAGGCCATTGGTCCAGGAAAGCCTGGCCAATGATCTCCAAAATCTCTTGATCCATACCCTTAAGGCCGGCGGCATAGTCGAATGCAAAGTCCTGCGGGAAATCGCTTTCCGCCGCTTGTGCAGGTGCGGATTCGACAAAGGCCTGCGTCACTGCCGGCGCACCATTTCGCCCCACATTCTGGAGCAGCGCAAGCAACTCCTGCGCTTTGATCGGCTTGGAAATGTAATCATTCATGCCAGCTTCCAGGCAGCGCTCGCGGTCTGACTCCATGGCATTGGCTGTCATGGCCACAATGGGTACTTTGGACGCGTCTGTTTCCATGGCACGTATGCGGCGCGTGGCCTCCAAACCGTCCATCACAGGCATCATCATGTCCATCAGAATCACGTCGAATGTGTGCCTGGAAACCCAATCAAGTGCAACTTCGCCATTTTCGGCCACGGTTACGCGGTGACCCCAGCGTTCCAGCAGGGCTATTGCCAGTTTCTGGTTGATCGCGTTGTCCTCTACCAATAGCAAATCCAATGCACGGGGTGCGTCCTGTGAAACGCCGACCTCGGCAAAGCTAGGCGGCACATCCAGATTGAGTCGCAACACCCGCGCCAACACCAGATGCAACTCGGCACGGGAGACCGGCTTGGCAAGATAGGCCGTGATACCCGCTTCGCGCGAGCGTTGCGCATCCTGGCGCGCACCTGAACTCGAAAGCATCACCAGTGGAACGCTGCCACAGTGCGGCAAGCCCAGAATACGTTGTGCCAGTTCAAAACCATCCATATCCGGCATGAGCGCATCCAACACGATGAGATCGCAGGGTTTGTCGACCAGCCCCTCATGCTGCAACCATTGCAAGGCCAAGACCCCTGACGAAACGGCATGCACCTTGACACCTTCGGCTTCCAGACTGCGTGCAATCACGGCCCGGTTGACATCCAGATCATCAACAACCAGCATGCGCAATCCCTTGAATGAATACTCAGGGACATCCAGCTTCGCACTGTTGTGGTCCACGCCCACGCGCATGGTGAAGTGGAAGACACTGCCACGCCCTAAGTCGCTCTCTACCCATATTTTTCCGCCTAAGGCCTCGACCAGGCGTGCGCAAATTGTCAGTCCCAAGCCAGTACCACCAAAACGACGCGTGGTGGAACTGTCTTCCTGTGAAAAGGCTTCGAAAATGCTGTTTAGCTTCTCCGCCGCAATGCCTATGCCGGAGTCACTTACCGAGAAATGCAACAACAGTCCGTCGGCATCCTGACTCTCAAATAACACGCGCACAACAATCGCGCCCTGGCTCGTAAACTTGATGGCATTGCCCACCAGATTCACCAGGATTTGGCGCAAACGCCCTGGATCGCCCACAACGGCCACTGGCACATCCGGGGCAATATCGCAAAGCAACTCCAGCCCCTTGTCGCGCGCGCGCAGCGCCACTGTCTTCATGGTTTCGTCCATGGTTTGGGGCAGATGGAAGGGAATTTTCTCAATCAGTAATTTGCCGGCTTCGATCTTGGAGAAGTCCAAAATGTCGTTGATCACCCGCAGTAGTGCGTCAGCGGAGCTTTTCACAATGCCAACGTACTCGCTCTGTTCGGCATCCAGCTCGGTATCGAGCAGCAAGTCGGCCATGCCCAGCACCCCATTCATGGGGGTCCGGATTTCGTGGCTCATGTTCGCCAGAAAATCAGACTTGGCGCTGCTAGCGGCCACCGCCTGGTCTTTCGCACGTTGCAGTTCGACGGCAATTTTCTGTGCTTCAGTGACATCGGTGAAGTAGCCATTCCAGACCCAGAGCCCGTTGGGCAGTTGGCGTGGATGGGCTTCACCATGCACCCACACGGTTTGCCCGGTCTGCAGGTGCACCATTCTGAAATCAATGCTCCGGGCTTCGGCTTTGGCGTGCGGGCGCCCCAGGGCAGCGGCGAAACGCTGCCGATCCTCGCTGTGCACACACTCCAGCAGGCGGCTGGTGTCCTGCATCAGATCTTCCGCGCTGGCACCGCAGATCGAACGAATCGCATGGCTCATAAAGGGGATGACAAACGTATTGTTTTCACCCACGTAGTACTGAAAAATCGCCACAGGAACGTTTTCGGTCACCTCGCGCAAGCGCGCATCAGCCTCTTTTAGTTCGGTCACATCCTGCCAGATACCTGTAAACACGACGGCTGCATCTGCCGTACGCTCCGGGTCCGGATTAATTTCCGTACGAATCCAACGGATGGCACCGCCTGGCAGGCGCACACGATACTCACCTTGCCAGGCACTCACATTGCGCACCGCTTCACGCAGTCCTTCGCGAACCGCCTTGCGGTCGGCTTCCAGCACTTGCTGCATGATGAGCGAGGCGTCATCCTTCAAGGCCTGAATGGTCAAGCCCAGCACCTGATGAACACGCGGGCTGACGAAGGTGAATCGATCGTAGTCATCTCCAGCCTGCCACTGAAACACTGCGCCGGGAACGGTGTTGGTGATACGACGCAAGCGTGCCTCTGCCGCCTTTATGTTCGACTCCATCTGCTTGCGCTCAGTGATATCTGTGCTGATGGCAATAAAAAAAGTCGGGTTGCCAGCCTCATCACGCAGTGGAACCAGTGTGGCATTGACCCAATACAAGTTCCCGGATTTATTGCGGTTGCATATCTCGCCGTGCCATACCTTGCCAGCCAGAATCGAAGTCCACATGTCGGCAAAAAAAGAACGGTGGTGGATGCCCGAACTGATCAATCGATGTGCTTTTCCCAGTACTTCCATGCGCGAATAACCACTGATATGACAGAACTTGTCATTGGCGTAGGTGATCACCCCGGCGATATCTGTAATGCTCACGATCGCATGCTGGTCCAGAGCAAACTTTTGGTGCGCGAGGTCAGTCAATGCAGCATGCAAGTCCCGCTGGCTCTCTTCCTTTTGCCGCACCAACTCACTCATCAATGCCGACAAACTTTCCAGGTTGTCGTTCATGATGCCGGTTTCATCCAGATCGACAAAATCCATCAATCCGAGCGCCGTGCTTCGCAATGAATCAATGGCGCGCATCCGGCTTTCCAGCTCCAACCGCAAACGGGCATTGCTCTCGGTCAGTTCAACCGAGCTCAGTTCTAGACTCCTGGCCTTGATGTCCAGATCGCGATCACTCTGCACATAAGACTCATCCACGCGTTGAATAAATTGGTCTAGTCCGCCCAGAACAGACAGGGCCTTTGGCGAAAGCACTTGCGCTTTAGCAAGTTGCGTCAGTTCCTGCTGGACCGCCTGAAGTTCAATACGGTCAATGCCAAATGCGCTTTTAATCTGACGCGCTAGGAGCTTGTGCATTGGCAATTCACCTTGATAGTCACTCGGACTCCGACAAACAGGTAATCGTCATGGTCTGGTTGTGCAGCTTGCATTCAGCTAGATTGCCAAAAGGCCCGATCTCACCGTAGGAATAAAAACCGGTCAACGTGGTGCTTCGACCGAAGACGTCAGCCACCGCTTCGACCTCCTCGTCCACCCGACCACCCATCACCAACTTGCGCCCGACACAGCTAACCAGCAGCGCTAGCACTTCGCCTGGGCTGTCCTGCGACGCCCATGCACTTTGTGCTGCAGTCGCTGCACCATCGACCAACGCATCCGTACTGGCATGCATCAAGCGGAGATAACCCTCCTGGTCGATGTCGCCTGCAAGCGTCAGACTGCCATCCTCCTCATTAACGCCCAAGATGGTGCGTATCAGGCCCAGTTCATTTTGGTCCTGACCCAACATGGAAAATGGAAACAGCAGGCCCGACGCTGGCAAGCTCCTGGCGTGGTCCCCCAAATAGCGTTTGTAGACAGCCAGTGCAGACTCGCCATCCAACTCATACAGCACATTGCTGTCACAACGCGTCACTTTGCGGGCCGGACCGAACGGCGACCAACCACCAAACGAACCGTGCGAAAAGCGCAATGCCGATCCATACAAACCAATGCACACCAGGCGATTGCTGCTCAGCCCCTGATTGTCCAGAACCCAGGTTTGCACAAAGGCACCGCCATCGCCAGCAAGACCGCCGGCAATGGGAACAGTAGAGCCCACCACTTCGGTCATGCCCGCCAGAACGGCGCTGCCATTGATCTGCACGCCCTGACCGAAAACTACCAATGCACGCAATCCCTCTGGCCGGAAACCTTGCGCCAGTCTGCGCCCGGCGGCGGCTGAGTCATCCATGCCGCGCAATTCCGTGCTGACCTGGATTACTTCACATTGTTGAAAGTGGATCGCGGTGACTACCAGACTCGCATCGGTCACACCGCTTAGGGATATTTCTCCAGCGGTGGAGCAGCCTGCGATGTGCGCGCCCTTAAAGGCCTGGCTTAAGGCATTCGCGTTGCCCTGCAGCGCGGCCACCGAACCAAAAACCAAAACCAGTTGAGGCTCCAGCGCGCTGAGTGCAGAAAAGTCGGTAACCGCCGGTTCGCCTTTGGTAACCACCAACTGAGATACACGCATTCTCCACTCCTGACTTTATATAGTTTCACTGCGCAGGAATAATACGCCGGAACACTCCGGCATGGACATTCAAAACTGTCCACTTTGTCAGAGGTCAACCCTTGCGCGCCAGAGGCTCCGAATATTGCACACGTAAGAGGTTCTTCTGGATTTTCCCCATCGCGTTGCGTGGCAATTCTTTGACAACGACACAGCGCTTTGGAATTTTGAAGTTCGCCAAGGTTGACTTTAAATGCGCAAGAAGGCCTGCAGGGTCCACCGTGGCACCCGGCTTGGCAATGACCACTGCCACACCCACCTCGCCAAAATCCGCATCCGGTACGCCCACCACAGCACTCTCGGCCACACCCGGCAGGGCATTTATATAGCCTTCGATCTCGGCCGGATAAACGTTGTAGCCACCACTAATGATCAGATCTTTGCTGCGCCCCACAATCGTCACATACCCTTGCGCGTCCACACGACCCACATCACCGGTCGTGAAGAAACCATCGGTGGTAAATTCCTCGGCGGTTTTTTCTGGCATGTTCCAGTAGCCTTGGAAAACCCCCGGGCCTTTGACCTGAATACCCCCGATTTCGCCGGGAGGCACGATCCGACCGTCTTCCGCCACAACCCGCAATTGCACTCCCGGCAACGCAGGCCCCACCGTGCCACCAATGCGCACGCCATCGCGCGGGAAATAGGGATTGGAAGTCAGCATGATGGTCTCACTCATGCCATAGCGTTCCAGAATCGTGTGGCCCGTACGCGTCTGCCAATCGGTAAAGGTTTCGATCAGCAAAGGTGCGGAACCTGAAATGAACAGCCGCATTTTTTTGACCGCTTCGCGCGTCAAGCCACTTTCGCCGAGCAGGCGCACATACAGCGTTGGCACCCCCATAAATACAGTGGCTTGCGAAAAGAAGCGTAGCGTAACTTTGGGGTCAAACTTGGCCAGCCAAAGCATCTTGCTGCCGTTCAGCAACGCGCCATGGATCGCCACAAACAGGCCGTGCACATGGAAGATCGGCAATGCGTGGATCAGCGTGTCGCCGCCCTCCTCGGCGCTGCGCCAACCCCAGACCTTTTGAAGTACATGTGCATTGCTAAGCAAGTTGCCATGCGACAGCATGGCGCCTTTGCTGCGACCGGTCGTGCCACTGGTGTAGATGATGGCTGCCAGATCATTTGATGCACATTGCGCAACGCTGTGGCTGCGACTGAAGGCGGCTGCACGCTCTAACAACGAGCCACTGCGGTCTTCATTCAACGTAAAAACATAGGCCGTGCCCGTCGTGAACGCAAGCTTGCTGACCCAACCAAAATTGTTTCCCGAGCACACCACAACCGCAGGCTTGGCGTCTTCAATGAAATAGGCCATTTCGGCACTCTGATAGGCCGTATTCAGAGGCAGATAGATCAGCCCTGCGCGCAACGTTGCCAGATAAAGCATGAGCGCCTCTACCGACTTTTCGACTTGCACTGCAATGCGTGAACCCTTTGGCAACTCCAACGAATCCAGCAGATTAGCCATCATGGCACTGGCATCGAGCAAGTCCTGCCAAGAGTAGTTCAGTCCTGTGTCAGTCTCCACGGCAACCGACTGAAGGTCTGCAGGAAAGCCGTCTTGTAACGCGGCAAACAAATTGGCATTGGGG
>CANFNO010000113.1 GCA_947447845.1 Burkholderiales bacterium
CCCGGGCGATAAGCGGCATCATCAATTTGTTTGGCTTGCCCGCGGCGCACATGGCACACCTGATACCGGTGATGATTCAGCATTATTTTCTTGAGCCAGAACGACGCGACAACGCGGTAACAGAGCAACTTCAACATATTGCACAGTGCCGCCTCATCGACATCCAATTTGTCGGCGTTTGGGATACGGTGGAATCCGTGGGCCTGCCCCTTGTTGGACGCAAGATCAGCAACACCTCGAGCTTGGCCGGGAAATGCTTTGTGCATGTGCGCCAAGCTCTGGCGTTAGACGAATACCGCTTTGCCTTCAAGCCGCGCCTGTACGATGAAGCGGGCAGCACCTTCGTCACAAAATCGGGCGCTGCCGGAACCCTGTTGCAGGTGTGGTTCCCGGGTTCGCATTGCGATGTCGGCGGTGGCAACGAGCGCGCGGATGGGCAACCCGACCGCAGCGACGAGACCTACACCTGGTTGTTCCATGAAGCCATCCGTTGCGGTTTACGTGCCCAGCCAATCTTGACTCCGTTAAAGGACCCTGGGGCCCAACCGGCCCAAGTGCATTCCGAGTTGTACAACACGCCCTGGTGGGCATTGGCTGGCATGCAGGTGCGTGAAGAAGTTGGCCTCGCTGCAACGGGAGGCGGTCCCACCGCAGCGCAAGTCAACCCGCCTTTAAGCGCTCCCCACGACACACAGTGGGCAAGCCACCGCCCGCTGCAGCCCATGGGCGTTGCCATAGTCCTTGCCGTCATTGGCTGGTTGCTGATGGACTACAGCCTTGCTCCCACGACCGACACCTTTTGGAACTATCTGACCAAGCTGTCGTTGAACACCATATTTCAGGTTCCAGCGTTTGTGCACTGGCAATGGACCGGCTGGATGCATCCGGCCACGGCATGGCCCGTGTCGCCAGGCGCCTCGCCCCACTGGTCATTGACCTGGGATACGCTACTGTTCATTCCCAGCATCGGCTACCTCATCGCCTGCCTGAGCGGCGCTGCCTTTGCCAAAGCAGCAGGTCTGCAAGTGCCCGGCAACCGGGTCCGCCGCATCCTGCAATGGCTGGGCATGGCGCCCTTGGCATGGTTGCTGGCGGACTTGTCGGAAAACGCCTTGACCGCGATCTTGTTGGCAATGCATTCAAGTGGAAATGTCTGGTCAATCGTGTTGCTCGGCATCGCCTGTTTGATGTCGATTGCTGCCACGCTCAAATACGCCGCGTTGGCAGGCGTGGTGGCGCTATGGGTCCTTGGTTGGACAACGCCTCGCCAGGGCGCCGCACTGGCCAACTAGCTGCATTTCAATCAACCCTAAGGAGTATCAGCATGCCGACCTATAACCTAGGCGCACGTTCAATCGCCGAACTAGAGGGAGTCCACGAGGATTTGGTCAAAGTCGTGAAGCGCGCAATTCAAATTACCCCGATTGACTTTGCGGTAGTGGAAGGTATGCGAACCATAGAAGAACAACGGGCCTATGTGGCCAGCGGAGCCAGCCACACCATGGACTCGCGCCATTTGACCGGGCATGCGGTCGACTTGGTGGCATTCATCGGCAACAAAGCCCGCTGGGAGCTCGAATTGCTGTGCAAGGTCGCTTTGGCCATGCGCAGCGCGGCCCTTGAATGCAATGTGCCTGTGCGATGGGGCGCCGATTGGGACAAGCTGCTAACAGAGTCCGACGCACCCACCGAGGAAGTGGTTCAGGACTACATCAAAAGACGCATAGAGGCCGGCCGCAAGCCCTTTGTGGACGCTCCCCATTTTGAATTGCCCGTATCAAAGTACCCCGCCACCTGAGAAAAGCCTTGCTGGCCTGATTTCAAAGTCGGCGCTTGCCAGGACTATGACCGGACGCTGCCGTCGTGACGGCCAACCAGACACTGGCCGATCTGTGTGGTTTATGCGTCAGAGGTAAACCCACCGCGCCCACTATCGAAGTAACATCGGGCCAACTATAAATAACGGGGAGTCGGCGGCTACCAAGCCATGCTTTGGGGTTTGCGCTCGTGCCTATGAAAATACTATACGTTGAAGATTCCGCAGCGGCGGTCATGGTGATGCGTCGCCGGCTTTCCAATTTTGGACACGACGTGGTGTTGGCCAAAAACGGGCAGGAGGCGGTGCAGATGTTCCGTCTGGAAGCGCCCGACCTGGTACTCATGGACATCGAAATGCCGGTAATGAACGGCTTCGAAGCCGCCAGCCGTATTCGCGCGGTCGAGGCCACCCAGAGTTGGGCCTGGACCCCCATCATCTTTCTCACCGCCTCCGACACCGAACAAAACCTCATCACCGCGATTGAAGCCGGGGGCGACGACTTCATCGCCAAAACTGTCACCGAGCCCGTGCTGCATGCCAAGATGAAGGCCATGACGCGCATTGCCGCACTGCGCAGGGGCCTGACCATCGCCAACCAGAAACTTGAGGCGCTGGCCAGTAGCGATGGCCTCACCGGCCTGTGCAACCGCCGCAGCATGGACACCCGTGTGGACAGCAGTTTTGCGGATGCCGTGCAGCTTCAGCAGCCCTTTGGGTTGTTGATGATCGACATCGACAACTTCAAAAAGTACAACGACCACTATGGCCATCTGCAGGGCGATGATTGCCTGCGTGCCGTGGCACAGGCGATAGCGGCAACGGTGGAAGCAGACAACGCCAGGATCGGCAACAGCACCGCCTTTGCAGCGCGGTATGGCGGTGAAGAGTTCGCCGTAGTGCTGCCCATGGCCAGCGCGGAGCGCACCGCCAGCGTGGCGCGCACCTTGGTGGATGCGGTGCACGGCATCGCCATCGCGCACGAAAAAAACGCCGATTGGGGACGCGTCACCATCTCTGCCGGAGGCGCCCATTTGCCACAGGCCAGTGGCTCGATTGCCAACCTTTTTCGTGCGGCCGACGCCTGCCTGTACAAGGCCAAGGACCAGGGGCGCAATCGGGCGGAAGTCGTGCAAACCACGGCTGGCCACTAGTCTCGGACCGGCAGCGGAACCAGCGGGCTGCTTGGTGGCTACCCCGTTCCGATCAAAGGTGTCACTGATGACCTGCGAAACGCTCTATACGCCTTGGGCAGGTCGGTACGCAGGAGACCCCTCGCAAATATCGAACGCTAGCGCCCCAAGTCCTTCGCGCTAACCCCGGCAATACCCCAGTTCTCTTTGGGCACATCCTGAATCCAGACCCGCACGTTGGCAATCGGTGTGCCAGTGGCTTCCACCAGCGCGGCGCTGACTTTTTCGATCACAGCGCGCTTCTGTTCTTCGGTGCGACCTTCAATCATGAAGATTTGTGCGAATGGCATGGTGTTGCTCCTTGAATAGATTTAGACAAAGCGAATGCTGGTGCTGCCCATGCCCTGCACGCGCAGGGTCACGTTGTCACCGGCTGCCACCGACACGGCTTCGGTTATGCCGCCCGACAGAATCAGGGTGCCCGCCGGGATGCACTCACCGCGCTCGGCCAGGTGGTTGGCCAGCATGGCAATGGCGGCGGCCGGGTGACCCAGCACCGCAGCACCGGCACCAAAGGCCACCGGCACGCCGTTCTTCTCCATCACGATGCCCACGGTGCGCAGGTCCACGCCACTCACATCCATGGGCTGGCCTCCGACCACGAAACGTGCGGCCGATGTGTTGTCGGCCACGACGCTTTTCAAGTCGAACTTGAAGTCGCGGTAGCGGCTGTCGATCACCTCAATGCCGGGCATGACGAAGTCGGTCGCCGCCAGTACCGCGCCGATGTGGCAGCCGGGGCCGCGCAGCTCAGCCTTGGTGACAAAAGCAATCTCGGGCTCCACCTTGGGGTGGATCAGCTCACTCACTTTGCACTCGCCACCATCGGGCACGGCGTAGTAATCGGCCATGAAGCCAAACACCGGCGTCGTCACACCCATTTGTTTCATCTTGGCGTGCGAAGTGAGGCCCGCCTTCAAGCCAACGATGCGATTGCCCCTAGCGATCTTGTTGGCCTTGATGGTGTTCTGAATGGCGTAGGCATCGTCCCAGTCCATGTCAGGGTAGTCATCGGTGATCTTGGTCGTGTCGTGCGCCTGCAGCTCGCAGTTTTCCAGGCGTTCGGCCAGGGCGGTGATGGTGGCGTTGTCGAGTTTCATGCTGCTGCCTTTTGGGTAATGCCCCGTTCACGCGCCATGGTCATGGCGGTGTCTTCAATCATGTCTTCCTGACCACCCACCATGCCGCGACGACCCATCTCCACCAGAATGTCGCGGGCCGATACGCCGTATTTCTTTTCAGCGCGCTTGGCAAACAGCAGGAACGAGGAATAGACGCCGGCGTAGCCCAAGGTCAACGAGTCGCGGTCAATGCGAATAGCGTGGTCCATCATCGGCACCACCAGGTCTTCGGCTACGTCCTGAATCTTGAACACGTCGACACCGGTCTCGATGCCCATGCGCGCGCACACGGCCACAAACACTTCCATCGGCGTGTTACCCGCACCGGCACCCAGACCAGCGGCGGCTGCGTCAATGCGGTTGGCACCGACTTCAATGGCGGCGATCGAATTGGCCACGCCCATGGCCATGTTGTGGTGGCCGTGAAAGCCCAGCTCGGTATCCGACTTGAGGGCCGAGCGCACTGCACCCAAGCGCGCACGCACATCGTCGGGCAGCATGTAGCCAGCCGAGTCGGTGATGTAAATGCAGTTGGCGCCATAGCTCTCCATCAGCAGGGCCTGGGTCACCAGTTTCTCGGGGGAAGCCATGTGCGCCATCATCAGGAAGCCCACGGTGTCCAGGCCCAGCGCACGGGCCTTGCCGATGTGCTGCTCCGATACGTCCGCCTCGGTGCAATGCGTGGCCACGCGGATGGTGCTTACGCCCAGGTCCTTGGCCATCAGCAAATGGTCCACGGTGCCAATGCCGGGCAGCAAGAGCGCCGACACCTTGGCCTGCTTCATCAGGGGGATGACGGTGCCCAGATATTCCTCGTCGGTATGCGCCGGGAAACCGTAGTTGACGGATGAGCCGCCCAGGCCGTCGCCGTGGGTCACTTCGATCAGCGGCACACCGGCTTCGTCCAGGCCGCAGGCCACCGTCTTCATCTGTTCCAGCGTCATCAGGTGGCGCTTGGGGTGCATGCCGTCACGCAGGGTCATGTCGTGAACGGTTACTTTTTTGCCTTGCAAATTCATTTCAATTCTCCAGAGGTTCAGGCGGCCACAGCGGCAGCAGTGGGCTTTAGCGTCAGCGTGCCAGCGATGATTTCTTCGGCAAACATTTCTGCGGTGCGGGCCGCCGCAGCCGTCATGATGTCCAGGTTGCCGGCGTACTTGGGCAGGTAGTCGCCCAGGCCTTCGACTTCCAGAAACACCGAGACGCGCTTGCCGTCAAACACCGGCCCGTTAACCAGCTTGTAGCCCGGCACATACTTCTGCACTTCCTTGATCATGGCGTGGATGGAAGCGGTGATCGCAGCTTGATCGGGCTCGCCTTCGGTCAGGCAATGCACGGTGTCGCGCATCATCATGGCGGGCTCTGCCGGGTTGATGATGATGATGGCTTTGCCCTTCTTGGCGCCGCCCACTTTTTCTACCGCAGCGGCGGTCGTGCGGGTGAATTCGTCAATGTTCTTGCGCGTGCCCGGGCCCACTGAGCGGCTGGACACGGTAGCCACAATCTCACCGTAGGCCACAGGCTGCACGCGGCTCACCGCTGCCACCATGGGGATGGTGGCCTGGCCACCGCAGGTGACCATGTTCACGTTCATCTCGCGCTTTCCGACATGGGAAGTCAGGTTAACGGGTGGCACGCAAAAGGGGCCAATGGCCGCTGGCGTCAGGTCGATCATCAGCACACCCAACTCGTTGAGCTTGCGGCTGTTTTCTGCATGCACATAGGCGCTGGTGGCATCGAACGCAATCTGCACACCATCGGCCAGCACGTGCGGCAAGAGGCCATCCACGCCCTCCGAGGTGGTCTTGATACCCATCTCGCGCGCACGCTTCAACCCGTCAGATTCGGGGTCAATGCCCACCATCCATACCGGCTCCAAATAAGGGCTGCGTTGCAGTTTGGCCAGCAAGTCAGTGCCGATGTTGCCCGGCCCGATCAGGGCACATTTGATTTTTTTGGTCATGATGAAAGTTCTAAAAAAATTAGTGGAAGCGCACAGAGCAGCTGCCCAGCCCGCCGATAGAAACACGGAAGTTGTCGCCCGCCTTGGCTGGCGACATGGCGGCCAGCGCACCGGACAGCACCACTTCACCGGCCTTGATGCCAATGCCCAAACGGCCCAGCGTATTGACCAGCCAGGTCACTGCATTCACTGGCGAACCCAGCGCAGCTGCACCCGCGCCGGTGCCAATGATGTCGCCGTTCTTCTCGAACACCATGCCGCAGGTGGACAGGTCGATACGACGCGGATCCACTGCACGGTCACCCAGCACAAACACGCCACAGGAGGCGTTGTCGGCCACGGTGTCCTGAATCTTGATCTTCCAGTCGCGGATGCGCGAGTCCACAATTTCGAAGCAGGGCATCACGCATTCGGTGGCGGCCAGCACATCGGCGTTGCTCACGCCCGGGCCCATCAGGTCCTTCTTCAGGATGAAGGCAATCTCGCCTTCGGCCTTGGGTTGGATCAGCGTGCTGATGTCAATCGATTGGCCTTCGTTGTAGATCATGCCGTCCAGCAGGTAGCCGAAGTCCGGCTGGTACACGCCCAGCATGTTCATCACCGCAGCGGAGGTGACGCCGATCTTTTTGCCGACGATGCGCTCGCCCGCATCGAGGCGGCGCTGCAGCATGCGCTGCTGGATGTGGTACGCGTTCTCGATGGTGATGTCGGGGTAGCGGTTGGTGAGCGGGTCAACCACGGTGCGAGTCGTCATGGCCTGGTACAGCTCGTCGCCCAGGGTGGTAATCAGTGTGGTGTCCATTGGAATAGGTCCGGTTGGTTTATTGAAATATCTATAGGTGCGAATCAGCGGGCGGCTTGTGCATCTGCCTCGGCCAGGAAGTTCCCGACCAGTTGCGTAAATCGCGCGGCGTGTTCAATTTGGGTCCAGTGGCCGCAGCGTCCGAACACATGCAACTGCGAGCGTTCAATCCAAGCGCTTAGCGTCAGCGAATTCGACAACGGCAGCACTTTGTCTTCGCGCCCATGGATGATCAGGGTTTCGTGCGGCAGCGCGCGGATGTCTTCCTCGCGGCTGGCCAGCGACTCGACCCCGTTTTGCCGGGGAGCCGGAAACATGCTCGCAAAGGCTTCCTGAAAACCGGGCTGGATGCTGGCCTTGTAACGCAGCTCGGCCAGCTCGTCGCTCATCAGCGAGCGGTCATAGGCAAAGATGTCGAGCAGCTTGCGCATGTTGGCAATCGACGGCTGATAGCCCCAGACGGCGTCCAGCCCCTCAGTGAGCGGGAAGGACACACCGGCCGAGCCCATCAGCACCAGGCGCCGCACGCGCGTGGGGTGGCGTATCGCCAACGCAAGGGCCAAGCCGCCGCCAAAGGAGTTGCCCACCAGATCGGCCTGTTCAATCTTCAAGGCATCGAGCAGACCCACAGCCTGTGCCACCCAGGTGTCCATGTTGTAGTGCACACCGGTCGGCCGCTCGCTGTAGCCAAAGCCCACCATGTCGGGCGCTATGACCCGACGCCCGGTGGCCAGCACCGGAATCGTCAGGCGCCAGTTGGCCCAGGCGCTCACACCCGGACCGGAGCCGTGGATCAGCAATACCGGGAAACCAGTTCCGACATCGTGGTAGTTGGTAACAATGCCATTGGCAACAATGGACTTGCCGATCTCAGGGTTCTGCTGCATCAACAGACTTTCAATACTTGATCATCACGTTGCGCAG
>CANFNO010000114.1 GCA_947447845.1 Burkholderiales bacterium
ATCCATGGCAAACAGCATGGCCAGACGCACGCGCTCGGTAACCACATCGGTAGTTTCGGGCTCTTCCTTTCCGAGCAGGGCAAAAAAACTATCACGCAATCGCTTCACGACGGCTCCTTGAACGAATCACTTTACACACAACGCCAGGTTATTTGATAAAACTGATTATTCACGGCCAAGATTAACGTTTCATTACAGCGCAACACACCAGGGCGCAGTGTTGTGAACTAAGCCCATCCACAACGCCCACCCTGAGCTACCAGCTAAGGCCAGACCCGCTAGGCGCACGCCCCATGCGCCACTGCCGCCCACTGCTACGTCATTGCCTCGCAGCATGAGCCAGAGCCACGGTGCCGCGCTCATGGTGACACCAGTACCCAGTGCAAACAAGGCCATAACCGCTGCACCCTCCCATGGAGCTCCAGCGATGGCGGCAACCAGCAAAGCCGAATACAGTAATCCGCAGGGAAGAAGCGCCCATAAGACCCCCAGGACCACCGGTGCTCCGCCAGCGCCAGCACCAAAAGCCTTGGCGCGAGCCCAGATACGACGCCCCGCAGCCTCAAGCCAAACCGGTTGTTGTGCCCGTAGCAACAACACCAACCCCAGTAGAAGCGCAGCCACATGGAACATAGTCCAAACCGGTCGCAGTGCGGCCGACTGGATCGTCAACCAACCCAGGCCCTGTATAGATGCCGCAGCTAATGCACCCAAGGCTGAGTAGCCAACGATGCGGCCCAACTGAAAGCCCAATATGGCAGATGCTTTACGTGCACCAGCCGCCTGCCCGATACCGGCGCAGGCTGCACCGCACATGGCCACACAATGTGGGCCACCCACAAGCCCCATCAAAAGCGCTGTGGCGCCCAAAGAAAATTGCATCAGTCGATGCTAAATGATCTTTGAGAACTTGGCGCGTGTACGGTCTGTCTGCAAATTGCGGTCAAAGACCATCGCGACAGCGCGCACAAAGAACCATCCTCTATCTGTAACTTGGATGCCAGCGTCGTCGATGGTCACCAAACCTTGTTCAATCAGGGCTCCAATGGCTTCCATTTCTTTGGCGAAGTAGCTAGGGAACTCGATTAAGAAAGCCAACTCAATGGATTCAAACACCACGCTGCCTTGACACATGATCGCCATGATGACTGCACGCCGAACCAAATCATCTCGCGTCAGCGCCAAGCCCCGCACGACGGGAAAATTACCGTGATCCAATGCGTCGTAATAGTCTTCAAGCGTTTTGGCGTTCTGGCTATATGTGGCACCGATTCGCCCGATGCTGGAGACACCCAAAGCAATGAGATCGCAGTCAGGTTGGGTGCTGTAACCCTGGAAGTTGCGATGCAGTCGACCTTGGCGTTTGGCAACTGCCAACGCGTCATCCGGCAAAGCAAAGTGATCCATGCCGACATAGACATAGCCCGCGCCCAAGAATGTGGCCAGGGAATGGGACAACATGGAAATTTTTTCGCCACCACTTGGCAACTCAATCGTGTTGATCCTTCGCTGAGGCTTGAAGCGCTCAGGCAGGTGCGCATAGGCATATAGTGCAATTCGGTCCGGCTTGAGTTCCACAACCTGCTTCAAAGTTCTATCGAAAGATTCCGGACTTTGTTTCGGCAAACCGTAGATCAAATCCACATTGACTGACTCGAATCCACGCGCCCGCGCAGCAGCCACCAAGGAAAAAACCTGCCCTGCCGGCTGCACACGGTGCACGGCCTTTTGTACTGCCAGATCAAAATCTTGTACGCCGAAACTCAGCCGGTTAAAACCCAATTCAGCCAGTATGTCCAAACGCTCTTCATCGATGGTTCGGGGATCGATTTCAATGGAGTATTCGCCACCTGGCACAAACGCGAAATTGCGTTTGAGCATGGACATCAAATTGCGCAATTCGTCATCTGTCAAAAATGTCGGGCTACCGCCGCCCAGGTGTAACTGGCTTATCGACTGTCCCGTGCCGATCAACGCCGTATGCAACTCCACCTCGCGCGTCAGGTAACGCAAATACTCAGCGGCCTTCTCGTGATGCTTGGTAATGATCTTGTTGCAAGCGCAGTAGTAGCAAAGCGACTCGCAAAAAGGAATGTGAACATACAAGGACAGTGGCAAGGCCAGGGCCGCTGGTCCGCGACGGCGCTGCGTGAGTGCCTGGGCGTAGTCGGTATCGACAAAGGCCTCGACAAACCGGTCTGCGGTAGGATATGAGGTGTAACGTGGCCCAGACACATCGTACTGGCGCAATAAATCGTCGGAAACAGGACTCACCACAGCGTTCATAGATTCTCCAAAGCAGTCAGATTTAATATGCCCTAAGATCATTTTTCTGAGTTTGATGTGAATCAAGTGAACTGAAGGCACCCTTCTCAAGACTATTTAGGTTCATAATTGACCTGTATCACGCAACCCAATTGCTGGAAAACAATATGAAGGCAACCCACCAAGATGAGTCACACCCTTCGATCGCCATAAAGGTGACGTCGAATGTGATAGAAATGAATTCGCACAGCATTAAGGTTGCCTGTTCAAACTGCAATTTGCGCGAGTTGTGCATGCCCTTAGGTCTGAGCCCTACTGAGCTTGAGCGTATTGATGACGTAGTCGCCAATCGCCGCAAAATCAAACGCGGAGCCACCTTATTTCGCAACGGCGAAAAATTCACCAGTCTGTATGCCATTCGCACCGGCTTCTTCAAGACGTGTGTTGCCTCAGAGGACGGACGCGATCAGGTCACAGGGTTTCAGATGGCGGGTGAAATTGTGGGCTTGGACGGTATCGTCAACGAGCATCACACATGCGACGCTGTCGCTCTAGAAGATGCCGAAGTTTGTGTCATGCCCTTTGACCGCATTGAAGAATTGTCCCGTGAAGTGAACGCACTTCAACGTCATGTTCACAAGATCATGAGCCGCGAAATAGTGCGTGAAAACGGCGTGATGTTGCTACTTGGCAGCATGCGAGCCGAAGAGCGCCTGGCAGCATTTTTGCTGAATTTGGTGCAACGCTTGCATGCACGAGGTTTTTCGCAATCCGAACTTATTTTGCGCATGACGCGCGAGGAAATCGGAAGTTACCTGGGTTTGAAACTGGAGACGGTAAGCCGCACTTTTTCAAAATTTGTGGATGACGGGATCGTTGAAGTCAAGCAGCGCCACGTACGGATTATGAACACGGATGCACTCAAGGACATAGTGAATCCGAAGGTATGCAACTGACAACCATTCCACGCGAAGTGCTGCACCTCGGAGGGCGCTAGCTTCTTGGCTGTGACAGTTAAAAAAAGGCCTGCTATTGAGCAGGCCTTTTTACTTTCAGGGAGCGTCTGCCGGCTTGGGCACGCCAGTTGCCGCATGGTTCCTGGCCTGCATTGCTGGAGCGGTACTGGAAGGTGTGCCCCCCAGTGTCTTGTTTATTTCAATACCCTTTTGATAGTAGTTTTCATCCATCACAGGATCCGGGCGACTTACCGCAAGATAGAGCGTAAAGAAACTAGCGACGACGACGATGGCCGGTCCGCCAACGACCATCCAGACGTGCCCGTATTTCCACCACTTCTGCGGCACTTCCGTTGTTGCTGATTGGGCTACTTGACTCATGTTCATCCTTTACAGGGCAGTTGCCCAAAAATACGAAACCCCTGCAACCCTTCGAGATTTCTCCCAAAAAGGGCGCAGGGGCTGAAACCATCGCTTTCCTGCTTCTAATTACTTCGCAGCTGCATTGTTTGACAGACCCCAAACATATGACGCAAGCACGTGAATTTGTGCATCGGACAACTTGCCTTCCTGAGCTGGCATGACGTTAACCTTGCCATTGTTCACCATGGCGATGACGGCGTTTTCGCCAAAGCCATGCAACCAGATGTTGTCAGTCAGGTTTGCAGAGCCAACCGCTTGCATTCCCTTGCCGTCCGCCCCATGGCAAGCGGCGCAAACCACGAACTTTTCCTTACCCAGATTGGCGCGCACTGAATCGTGAGGACTGCCTGAGAGACTAAGCACGTAGTTGGCAACGTTTTTGACATCATCCGCTGTACCGACTGCAGCAGCCATGGTGGGCATATTGCCAACACGACCCTTATGCAGTGTTTCTTCGATTTTTTCAGGCGTACCACCATGCAGCCAATCATTGTCGGTCAGGTTAGGAAAACCCTTCCCGCCATGAGCGTCCGAGCCGTGGCACTGAGAGCAGTTGTTCATGAACAAACGCTCACCGATGGCACGCGCTTGTGGATCTTTGGAGACATCTTCCACCTTCATGGCCATAAACTTGGCATAAAGAGGGGCGACCTCTGCATCACCTTTGGCCACTTCTGCATCGTACTGGCCATGCGATGTCCAGCCAGCACTGCCTGTCGAAGCCCCCAGTCCGGGGTACAGATAGAGGTAGACCACGGCAAACAAAATAGTGATAACGAACAGACCCACCCACCAGCGTGGCAAGGGATTGTTCATTTCACGTAGATCGCCGTCCCACACGTGTCCGGTGGTGTTGTCATTGGCTGTCATGGCCCTGGCCTTGCCACTGAACCACAGGAGCAAAGCACATGCAGCTATGGAAAGGATGACTATGCCGGCCACATATATTGACCAGAAATTACTTGTAAAGTCACTCATGTTGAATCCTATTGGGTAGATCAGTCTTGCTGAAAGGGCAAATTGGCGGCTTCAGAAAAGTCTTCGGAGCGCCGTTTGGACCAAGCCCACCACACAATTCCTATAAAAGCGGCAAAGCTAACCAGAGTCGCAATTGCACGCAGGGTGTTGATATCGAATTCCATTGTGGTCTCCGATGCGTTATTTCAGTGCCAGGCCAAGCACTTGCAGGTATGCAATCACGGCCTCAAGTTCAGTTTTGCCCTTGACCTCTTCCACCGACTTGGCAATTTGCTCATCGGTGTAAGGAACGCCAACCTTGCGCAATCCACGCATATGGGCAGGCATTACATCGGCATCGACGTTGTTCTTCGATAGCCATGGATAGGCAGGCATATTGGACTCAGGCACCACATCACGTGGGTTTGTCAGGTGGATGCGATGCCATTCATCACTGTACTTTGCCCCCACGCGGGCCAGATCAGGCCCTGTGCGCTTGCTACCCCACTGGAACGGGTGGTCATACACCGACTCGCCAGCAACAGAGTAATGACCGTAACGCAACGTTTCAGCACGGAAGGGGCGAATCATTTGCGAGTGGCAGTTGTAGCAGCCTTCACGCGTATAGATGTCACGACCGGCCAATTGCAACGCTGTGTAAGGCTGAATACCCTTGATGGGTTCAGTGGTGGACTTCTGGAAGAACAGAGGAACGATTTCTACCAATCCGCCGAAAAGCAGAACGATAAGAATCAGCACGATCATCAAGAAGTTGTTGGTCTCAATCGACTCGTGAGACAAGCTGGAATTATGGTTTGACATTATTTATGTTTCCTTCAAGCGTGTGCAACTGCGGTTGGAACTGCAACATTCACAGCACGACCATTGGTAGCGGTCTTCAGTGTGTTCCACAACATGATCAACATGCCGGTCAGGTACAGCAGACCGCCTAGCAGACGCAGAACATAGAAGGGGTAGGTTGCTTTTACGCTTTCAACAAACGTGTAAGTCAGAGTTCCATCTGGGTTAATGGCGCGCCACATAAGACCCTGCATCACGCCGGCAATCCACATTGCAGCGATGTAAATCACGATACCGATAGTGGCAGTCCAGAAGTGGACTTCAACGGCCTTAACAGAATACATCTGCTTTTGGCCGAACAGCTTGGGGATCAGGTAGTACATCGAACCCATGGTCACCAGACCCACCCAGCCTAGAGCGCCGGAGTGCACGTGGCCGACTGTCCAGTCGGTGTAATGGCTCAAGGCGTTTACGGTCTTGATGGACATCATTGGACCTTCGAAGGTCGACATACCATAGAACGACAAGGACACGATCAGGAAGCGCAGGATCGGGTCATCGCGCAGTTTGTGCCAAGCGCCGGAAAGGGTCATCACACCGTTGATCATGCCGCCCCAGCTAGGTGCCAAAAGAATCAGAGAGAACACCATGCCGACGGACTGTGTCCAATCAGGCAGAGCGGTGTAGTGCAGATGGTGAGGACCCGCCCACATATAAGTAAAGATCAGTGCCCAAAAGTGGACGATGGAGAGGCGGTAGCTGTAAACGGGACGACCAGCTTGCTTGGGGATGAAGTAATACATCATGCCCAGGAAACCTGCTGTCAAGAAAAAGCCCACTGCATTGTGACCGTACCACCATTGCACCATGGCATCCTGGACACCTGCGTAGGCAGAGTAGGACTTCATCGCGCCGACCGGTATGGCTGCACTATTTACAAGGTGCAGCAATGCCACAGCAAGAATGAAAGCACCGTAGAACCAGTTGGCCACATAGATGTGACGAACCTTACGGGTACCGACTGTTCCAAAGAACACCACTGCAAACGCCACCCAGACCAAAGTGATCAGGATGTCAATTGGCCATTCCAGCTCGGCGTATTCCTTGCCTGAGGTGTAACCCAAGGGCAGAGAAACAGCAGCCAGAAGAATGACAAGTTGCCAGCCCCAGAAGGTGAAGGCGGCCAACTTGTCGCTAAAGATACGAACTTGGCAAGTGCGTTGCACTACGTAGTAGCAAGTTGAAAAAAGTCCGCAACCGCCGAACGCGAAAATCACCGCATTGGTATGCAGTGGGCGCAGTCGCCCATACGTGAGCCACGGGATCCCGAGATTGAGCTCAGGCCACGCCAACTGGGCAGCAATGATCACGCCAACGAGCATGCCCACTACCCCCCAAACTACCGTCATGACGGCGAATTGCCTTACAACAGTATCGTTGTAAAGCTCGGCTTTCTGATTTGCAAATGCCATAGTTACCTCTTCATTGTTTAACCTGTTTCAAGTTTCTTGTGACTGTCACATTGCGAGGTTGACCAAAATCAAAACCTCGGCAAGAAAATTGAAGATTTGTAAAGAATACCGCCGAACTGCCCGCGAGGCTTTCATGAATCTTTCAAAATGCGCTCGCCTTCTCGCTCAATGTCCTCGAACTGACCACGATCAATGGCCCACCACAGGCCGCCGAGGATGAAAAACACCAAAACCACTGAAAGTGGAATCAATAAATACAGGATGTCCATTCAACTCCTTTGTGCATCTGCATCTAACGGTTCAGACGCAACGCATTAACAATCACCACCAAAGAACTACAAGCCATACCAAGGCCTGCCAGCCAAGCCGGAAGTTGACCCGCAACCGCCAATGGCACACAAGCGGCGTTATACAACAGTGCCCACCACAGGTTCTGGCGCACGACAAGCATAGTCTTTCGTGCCAGTTGAACTGCATGCACAACAGACCACAGGCGTTCACCCAAAACTACAAAATCAGACTGCGCTTGTGCTAAAGGCACTGCCTGTCCAAAGGCAATGGAAACATGGGCACCCGCCAACACCGGGCCATCATTCAAACCATCGCCCACCATCAGTACCTTGCGCCCCAGCGCCTGCATATCGCGCAGAGCCGCTAGTTTTCCCGAGGGCGAGCAAGCACCCTTGGCATTTTTAATTCCAGCGGACTGGGCGATGCGCTGGACCGACTCATTGTCGTCACCCGAAAGCAAATGCACGTCTATACCTGCTTGGGTGAGCGCGGCCACGGCCTGTGCGGCTTCGGGTCGCAACTGCTCACGCATTTCAAAGCTGGCTAGCCAACCCTGCGCACCTGACAGGTGCACACGAAAATCCCCGTCTGGCGCGGATTCCAGGCCACAAAATGCGCTTG
>CANFNO010000115.1 GCA_947447845.1 Burkholderiales bacterium
CAAAAAGCCAAATCGGACTATTTGCGTGCCTACGCAACCCTGTGCTTTGTCCTGGGTGGCGGGGAAGTGAATGACTCAATAGAACTGGTTGAAGACACCGCGAAAAGCGGACAAAGACAACCCGCGCCAGATGCCGTATACGGTGCCGGTATTAAATTGGTGACATCCGAGCAACTGCGTGCGCATCAAGGTTGGGGCGTGGGCTTGAAATCTTTGGTTTACCAGAACGAAATTGATCCGGTATGGCGCGAATTGCTCACGCGGCATGGGGCCGTTTTGAACGGTAAGTTTCTCTTTGCGATAAGGCAGGGCGGACTCAGCGAGCGTGTGGACGAGCGGCAATCCTGGTATTCAATTGTGCTGGGTGATTTTGCAGAAAAGACGGACGCGGAAAAATTTTGCCTTGCTGTACGCAAGAGTTTTAAAGGCTGCACGCTACTGCATAATTCAAATTATGGGATGAAGTGATTGCAACTGGCAGGTTGCGGTCGCATACGCTTGAAAATCAGAAACAGACCCATTTTTAGGGGGTTTAACAGGTTTTTGCGTATACGAAATTACGACTTAATGTGGTCTCAGACAGGGGTGCAGGGGCACACAAACCAGGATGGAAAAATCAATCGATGAGACACATATGAATGTCGCACTTTCACCCGATTCGCATCATCAAAGTGATCGAACAGCGCTACCGCTGGTGAGTATTCTTATCCCGACTCACAATCGTCCGGACTACGCTGAGTTGGCTTTAAAAAGTGCGTTGGCGCAAACCTACGGCAGAGTTGAAATCATTATTAATGACAATAGTGAAGATAGGTTGACCCTGGAGCGGTTTGCGCCCTATATCGCGAAACATAGCAATATCTTCTATCAGCATGTGCCGGGTTGCGGTGTGATGGAAAATTTCCAATATTGTTATTCCCGAGCCAAAGGAGAATACATCAATTATTTGATGGATGACGATTTGTTTCATCCCGAGAAAATCCAACGGATGATGGCGCTGATGCTTGGCAATACCAGCGTCGGGTTGGTGACCTCCTTTCGCCAATTGATAGATGAAAACGGTGCGGAGTTGGCTCCCATTCCAGGCACTGAGCGCAAATTCGAAGTGGATACTTTGATTGAGGGACGGTCCCTCGGAAACAAGATACTTTCCGATGGGCTCAATATGATTGGCGAACCAACCACCGTGTTGTTTCGCAAGAGTGACATGGGCGATGTGTTTGGCAGGTTTCTAGGAAAAAATTACACCACGCTGTCGGATGTCGCAACCTGGTTGGCTATTCTTTCGCACAAAGATGCGGCCTATGTACCCGATGCCTTGAGCTATTTCCGGATTCATGGCGGTCAGGATCAGCGTGGCAACGGCATCAAGATAAAGGCCAATGTGGAATGGCTGGAACTCTTTTGTGATGCGCATCAGCAGCAGAAATTTCTGGCCGGCAAAACCGAAGCCCGAGAACTGCTAAGTACCAAACTCGTAACTTGTATTTGGTTCTTGCTGTCGGTACGCGATGAAGTGCAAAACGGTGCCTATCCCCTGGAACGCATCCAGGCGGTATTGCATCAGGCTACTTCGATACTTTTTGGTGTACGCGGTTTAAGTGATGGCATATCGGAAATTGGCAAAAACAAAGGTGAAGGTATGGAGCAACTAAACGGCAGCGTGCTTTTGGATTTCTTTGAGAACCATGAGCATCGGATGATTCACAAGTGGATGCACTACTTCGAGATTTATGAGCGCCATTTCAACAAGTTTCGCAACCAACCCATTTCATTGCTGGAGTTTGGTGTATTGCATGGTGGCTCTTTGCAAATGTGGAAACATTACTTTGGACCGACTGCAAAGATCTACGGCGCAGACATTAATCCGCGTTGTGCCGAACTAGCTGAAGAGAACATCAGCATCCTGTTGGCCGATCAGGAGAATAGGGAATCTCTGCGCAATATATGCAACAGCCTGCCAAAGTTTGACATCATCATTGACGATGGCGGTCACACCATGTTGCAGCAGACCACGACGTTTGAGGAAATGTGGGGCCAGTTGAAGGACGGTGGAATTTACCTGATCGAAGATATGCTCACCAGCTATTGGCCGGCTTTTGGTGGCGGATACAAGAGCCCCGTGAGCTTTGTTGAATACACCAAGAACTTTATTGACCAGTTGCATGCATGGCATTCGGTCGAAGGGGATCTTCAAGTCAATGGGTTCACCCGCAGCGCATTTGCCCTGCACTATTACGACAGTGTGCTGGTTATCGAGAAGCGGGCCATGCAGGCCCCCTTTGTCCGTATGAAAGGGAAACCCTCCTTCCCCCTCGAACCTGCTGAGCAGGCGGTATACGACCGGGGTTAATTGCATGGACGTACAGCAAATACCGTTGATATCGGTTTCATACAACTCCGAGGAGTTGGTGCGAGAACTGTTGGGTTCATTCCGCGCGCACTATAAGAATCCGATTTTCATTATCGACGGGTCATCGGATGAGTGCTATCCAGCGATCAAAAATGTGTGTGAGGTCTACCCGGATGTTCACCTCATTCACTTTGATTACAACATTCACCATGGCCCAGGTTTAGCGTGGGCCTATCAAAATTTGGACATCCATGGGCCGGTTCTGATACTGGACTCTGATGTGATCGTTCTCAAGGCAGGACTTCTGGAGGCGCTGGTTCAACAACTAAGGCCTGGCATGTATGGCGTCGGCTATGTAAACCATGTCAATGAGGGTGGTTTTGACGTCAATTACGAAGTTGGCGCTGTGCGTTACTTGCACCCCGCCTGCATGCTGTGCAATATGGAAGTATTGCGCCAGTGGCCCATGCCCACCAAACATGGCGCGCCCAATATTGAGCCGATGCTGGCCATTCACCGAGCGGGTAAGCACGAGCTAATTGAGGGTGTGCCTTGGGTTAAAGATGATTTTGCGCTGGACTTTGAGCCCAAACATTACCTGAGACATGACTGGCAGGGCACCGTCAAGCGGACCGGGGGCTATCACTTGGAAGAATGGCAAAACAGCATTATGAATAAATTACCTATCCCAGAAGCAGTTGTCGCCGATGAGCCGACCAATTACAACCACGATTTGCTGCCCCTAATTCCGGCGAATGCGCGCGGCGTGGTCGAGGTGGGATCCAACAATGGCGCTTTGGCCAAGGCGTACAAATCCATTAATCCAAATTGCCGGTATACAGGGATCGAGATTGATTCTTCTAACGCGGAGCGTTCCAGGCGCTACTGCGATAGCGTGCTGACTTTGGATATCGAAAGCGTCGAAGAATCCTTTTACGCAGAATACTCCGGCAGCAATGTCTGGATATTTGGCGACGTGCTGGAGCATCTGCGTTATCCATGGGAAGTGTTGGCAAGAATCCGGCGCTCCATGCCGGCCGATGGCTGTGTCATTGTCTGCCTGCCTAATGCACAGCACTGGAGTGTCCAGGCCAAACTCTGTGTGGGTGATTTTCGTTACGAAAACGGTGGCCTGATGGATCGCACCCATCTGCGATTTTTTACGCGCGCCACGATGCTGGAGATGATTGCAGGGGCCGGTTTGAAGATCGAGCAGGCTTTCCCGAGAATTTTCGGGACACTTGAAAATGAGCAGCTTAAGTCCGCAATCCGGACGATGGCGACCGCTGTGGGCGCTGATCCCGAGTTAGCACTTCAGGACAGCATGCCGTTGCAATACGTATTTAAATTAGTTCCAGCCTGATTCAATCAACGCCTAACTCGCATCACGGGGTTAGCCGCAATCCACCCAAAGCGTTCAACACGTTTTGCGAGCCGACGCTTCCGCAAACCTCCGGGTTCAAGGCATGGACTTTTAGTCGAGTTTGGGAGGCACTCTGATTTGCCAGGGATTCCATTAGCCAGGAGCCGAATCCGCCGTCCATAAGGTGATCTTCCAGCGTTTCCAAATCGGTGTAATTTTGGACGTTAGCTATTTGTTGTGACTTGCTACCCATGCCCCACAGTGGTATGGAGTGCACGCTGTGCTGCCCATAGCGTTCGGACTTTTGCCATTCCATGGCGATGCCCAGCGTTGCACCGGTTGTCAGCAGCGATTTTCCGGTTTGATCCGGGAATGCCGCGTCTGCCACGGCCAACCATTCCCCCGGCGCCACCGTCGGTACCGACTTGTGGAAGTTGGGTTCCCCCGCCTTACCCAAGCGCAAATACGAGGGTTGCGGGTGCTCCACCAGATAACGCATACAGGCGCGCACTTCCATCGGGTCACCAGGGGCTGCAATCAACATATTCGGGAAGGAGCGCATCAAGGCGTAGTCCTGCACCGCGTGGTGTGAGTAACCCAGTGCGCCATAGGCCAGTCCGCCGCCGACGGACACCACCGTGACGGGCAGTTTGTGATAGTCCACGTCGTTGCGAATTTGTTCGGCACAACGGAAGGTGGGGAAGTTGGCAATCGAATAGGTGAAGACGTGATAGCCCTCCGAGGCCATGCCTGCTGCAAGTCCCGTCATGTTCTGCTCCGCCACGCCCGCGTTGATAAAGCGGTCGGGGAAGCGGTCTGCAAAAGGCTCCACGACGGAGTAGCCCAGGTCGCCCACCACCAAGGCGATGTGGTCATGGGCTGCGGCAAGGTTTACCAGTTCGTCAATAAATGCGTTGCGCATGGCGTCATCCTTGCAGTTCGGTCAAAGCCAGAGCCAACTGCTCGGCGCTGGGCGTGCGGTAGTGCCACTCGACCTTGTCTTCCATGAAACTCACGCCTTTGCCCTTGGTGGTGTGTGCAATCAGGATGGAGGGCTTGCCTTCAACCCAGGGGGTGCTGGACAGCGCCTCGCTCAGAGCCTCATGGTCGTGTCCGTCCACCTCGCGCACAGTCCAGCCGAAGGCTGCAAACTTATTTGCCAGGGGCTCGATTCCCAGCGTCTTGGCAACGGTGGTCAGACTTTGCAGTTTGTTGTAGTCGATGATGGCCACCAGGTTGTCGAGGCCGTGGTGCGCGGCAAACATCAAGGCTTCCCAGTTGCTGCCTTCGCCAAGTTCGCCGTCGCTCATCAGCACAACCGTTTTCCAGGCGGCCTTCAGGCGCTTGGCGGCCAGGGCTTTGCCCACACCAAAGGGCAGGCCATGGCCGAGGGAGCCTGTGGAGAACTCCACACCCGCCACCTTGTGGCTGATGTGGTTCATCAAGTTCGAATGGTCCTGGCCATAGGTTTGCAAATCTTCCACCGGAAAGAAGCCACGCGCAGCCAGGGCGGCGTACACCGCCACACAGGCGTGGCCCTTGCTCAAAATGAAGCGGTCGCGCTCGGGCGCATCGGGCCTTGCCGGGTCGATCGAAAGTACCTTCCCGTACAGCACCGCGACGATGTCGCAGATCGAGAGTGCGCTGGCAATGTGTGAGGCGCGCGCACGGTGCACCATCTGCAGCGCATGGCTGCGCATTTCTCTGGCCAATTGCGTGGTCGTTGTGGTGGTCGTAGTCGTGGTGTTTGTCACGTCGCATTCACCAATTTGGCTATGGTTTTGGCATGCTTGTGTGCATGCAAAAAGGCGTAGTTGGTTTCGGGTGTTTCTTCGGTCACTTCGGTGATGGCGCGCACGCCGCTGTCACTCACCGCAAAGCACTGGTAGCCCAATTCGAAGAAGTACTGCAGCATGTCATTGGGGTGGTAGCCAAACGGCTTGGACCACTTGCGCAGCAACTCGGCAAACACAATCGGGTGGTGTTCTGCCAAAGTGGTCTTGCCGCCCCTAAAAACCAGCAGTTCGGCCCCTTCCACATCGCACTTGATGAAATCCGGCACGACGCCCTGGTTGTTCACCCATTGATCCAGCGTCAGCACCATACCGACCACCGCACGGGCGTTGTCCGCACCCGCCACATTTTTCAGTGAGGCGTTGGTGCCCGCTGTGGGCGAAATAAAGAAGTCGACGGTACCAGCCGCATCAGACAGGCCGTAGTTAAAGCACGTCACGCGCTCGCCGACGGCGTTGGCGGCGACATTGCGCTGCAGAAAAGCGTTGCTGCGGGGCAGCGGCTCAAACGCATAGACATGGGCACTTGGAACGCACTTGGCAAAGCGAATGGCATAGAGGCCGATATTGGCCCCCACATCCAGAATGGCACTGCTGCCTTCGGCCAGGATGTCCATCACCCGTGTTTCTGCCGGTTCGTAGCGGCCGAAGTTCATCACTTCGATGGGCGCCACACGCGCCTCGTTCTCCGGGCAGTACAGCCGGATGCGCTCATCGCCGATGACAAAGCAAATGCCCTCCGGCGTGATCAGGATTTCCCTGACATCCGTGGTGCGAGTGATATCAACATATTCAAACAGTTGTCGGTGGTGCTGCAAGGACTGGGCAATGAAATCCGGCTTTGACAGGCTGCCGTTTTGAAACTGCGCTTTGAGCGCGACTAATGAAGTGTTCATTGCAGGTATGCCTCGATCATTCTCTTGAAACCGGATTTGGGATCCACTTTTGCCTCCCACCCCAGGCCGTTGAGCCGGCCCACATCGGGTATGAGGCGGCTAAAGGTGCTGGCAATATAGCCACTGTCCTGCTGCGGTGCGCGTCGGCTGACCTTCAGGCCTCGCTCCGGGAACATCGCCACCAGCATCTCAGCCAGTTCCATGACTGACAACTCGGCTGCGGCGTTGGCCACGTTGTAGGGCAGCGTGGGCTCGCCCTTGAGCAGCACCGTCAAAAACCCGGCCACTGCGTCCGATGCGTAGCAAAACGCCCGCCGCGCACTGCCATCGCTGTTCATGACTATGTCTTCGTTGCGCAGGATGTTGAACACAAAGTCCGCAAAAACACGGCCATCATTGGCCTGCAAGCCGGGGCCGTAGGTGTGAAAGGGCCGCACGATATGGGTTGGAATTGCGTACTGCTTGTGCCAGGCCAGGCACATGGTCTCGCCCATGCGCTTGCTCTCGGCGTAGCAGGCGCGAACGGTGGCGGGGTCCACACGCCCATAGCTGGCTTCGTCCAGCGTGGCGTCGCCCGTGACCGAGCCATAAACTTCAGAGCTGCTGACAAACAGGAACCCTTGAGGGTCTTTAGCGCGACGCAACACCTCCAGAAGGGCTGCCGTACCCACCGTGTTGGGCAGCAAGGTGCCCACCGGGTCTTCGCCATAAAAGCGCGGACTGGCCTGGCTGGCGGCATGGATGATGTAGTCCACATCACCTAACTCGGGCACACCCAAGGTGTTCAGATTCCATTGGAAACAAGAGAAATCAGGGTAACGCAGCAGCTCAGCAAGCCCTGCACCGGGGTTGTCTGCGTTGCGTACCATGCCCACCACTTTGACGGGCTCAGCGACTTTGCCCAACCCATGCAGGCCGAGCAAAGTGCGGGCCAGGTATCCACCCAGAAATCCCCCGGCGCCGGTGACCAGCACCCGCCTGCCAGACAACTTCTCCCAGGGCAAAGGGCACGCGGCAACAGCTGCCACGTCCTCAGTCCAGGTGACTGCCATGCGGGGGGGTGGCATCAAAAGGCAACTCCCAGATAGCTCTCGATCTTCTGCGCCGCAAACTCCAGCATCTCCCGAGTCAGGGAGGGCTGCACACCGATCCAGAACGTGTTGTTCATCACGTTGTCGGTGTTCTTCAAATCGCCGCTGATCCGGTACTCGGCCCCGACCATATAGGGTTGGCGTGTCAGGTTGCCCGCAAAGAG
>CANFNO010000116.1 GCA_947447845.1 Burkholderiales bacterium
AGCCTCAGCCAGGCCAGCGCCAAGCGCACGCTGTTCGGACGCTGAGCCCATGGGCGCACGCGACCGCCTCGTTCGCCGTGTTCGGCTCGCGGCCGATAGCGAAGAGGCGGTGCGCCACATGCTGCCGCGCCTGGAAGACGCACTGCGCTGCGCCAGTCTGCCGGATGACTCCAACCGCGTGCTGGTGGTGCGCAAATTGGCACTCGGCCCCATCCGGTATGACTGCTCGGCACAGCAACTTTCCATGCTGATTGAGCATCGCGTGGCCGAACTCGGTGCCGTCTGGCAGGACGGTGACAGTGCAGAGGCTGTCACTGCAGACTGCGTGCAATTTCGCAGCGCGCTGGAGGCGCGCATGGTGCTGATGCGCCGCCTGGTGCAGGGCGAGTCGTGCAGCGCCTGGTATTGGCCGTTGGCGGTCAAGGAATTCCGCCGTGGCGAGACTTTGCACCAGAGCCTACGCAACGTTGCGGTTGAGATTGCGCGCTGGCCCGAAGCGCCCGCAGCGCTGCCGGCCTGGGTCGCGGCGGTGGCGCGGGCTGGTGCCTTGGAGCACTTGGAAAGCAGTTTCAGTGACGAGGAAGGTGCTGCGCTTTTGCAGTGGGCGGGTATTGCTATTCGGCCTGGATTGCGTCCGCATCCGGTCGAAGCGGGCTCGGCTGACTTGGCAGTGCAGGATCGGCACGAAGAATTGTTGGAGCGCGCTGGGCAGGGGATCGAAGTAACACCTCAGCCGCGCTGGCTGGCCTCGCTGCTGCAGTTGGCCGGGTTGCCCACGCAAGACCGTTCGTCCGGCAGGCGCGGCGTGGAGCAGGGCGCTGCAGAGGCAGGTTCGCTTGTGCCTCCCGCGCCGCACGCACCAGTGCCGCACCTTGCGCAGCGTCCCCCGATCAACGGCACCCCACTGGCAATGGCCCAGGCACAGGTGGCAAATAGCACCCACTCGCTGGGTCCCGTGGAAGATCGCAACCCGCCGACCCGCGTTGACCCGGGCCTCGATTTGCCCCACGCCTTACCGCCACGTGCAAGCGCCGCTGCGTATGCTTCTGGCACGGAGCCACCTGCAAATGTCACCGGCTTGGCAGATGTCCAGGCCGCGTCAGCCTGGCTCGCGCCCACCCAATGCGGTGGCTTGCTGTTTTTGTTGCCGGTCTTGCAAAGCCTGGGTTTGCCGCAATGGTGCGATGACGACCAGGCCTGTGCAGCCATGAGCCGACGCATTTTTGCTGCGGCCCTGATGCGGCTGCGCGTGCCAGCCGAAGACGTGGCCTGGGCGATCACACGGTCGCCTGTGAACTTGCCTGTGAACTTGCCTGCGTTCACGGGCATTGCACCGCCATCCCTCTGGTCGGAAGCAGCCTTGCGCGCACCCGCTGCACAGCCTCCCATCGCCTTGCCACAAGCCCTGCTGTTGGCGTCCACCGCCGATCAACAGGCACAAATCTGGCTCACCGCAATGCGCCGCTGGCTGCGCCGCCGCGTCGGTATCGGGCTGGCCAGTCTGGTCTTGCGCCCGGCGCGACTGGACTGCACGCCAACGCATCTGGACATGCACTTTTATGTCAACGACGTAGACATGCGCGTGCGCCGGGCGGGCCTGGATATCGATCCAGGCTGGTTGCCCTGGTTCGGCCAGGTGGTGGCGTTTCTCTACCAGGAGCGTGGGGTATGAACGCACCAACCGCTGCCGCCAGCCTGCAAGTGCCGGCACTCCACAAGCTCGCACTGTCCGCGTTGCACGATGGCAGCGCCGTGGCCGACAGTGGCCCCGAGGCGCGTTGGCTATTTGCGCAGCGGGCGGTGAGCTTTGCAATGGAGGGAGAGGTCGCGCTGCTGGATGCGTGGTTTGATGCACCCTGCGACGAAGACCGCATGCTTTGTGCCCTGTGTCGCTCGCTCAGACTCCATCCGCTGGAAGCCATCGCTGTGGCGATGGCGGCCGCGGTTGAGACCGATGCGATGGTGGGCCGTGTGACGGCTTGGCTACAGGCGCCTGTGGGCGGCTCACGCCCCACTTTGGGCCTTGTGTTGGCCGCGGCCCAAGCGCTGGGCGTGCCGGGCAGCATGCAGATCTTGCTGGAAGGTGCCGCACGCGAGACAGGTTTGCTGGTTTTCGAATCGGATAACGAGTCGGCGCGCCGGCCTTTGCCGGAGCAGAGTCTGCAAGTGCCCGTGCCGCTGGTCATGGTGCTGCGCGAAGGCACCTCGCAATGGCCCGGTGTGAACCTTGTGCGCGGCGTGCAGGATGCGGCGGTCACCTCGGTGCGTGAGGCCGCGCAGCTTCAGGCGCATGCGCTGCGGCACGGAAGCAATGCGTTGGCTATCCGTAGCGGCCACCCCCGCGAGGCGCGCATGGCCGCGTCGCTGATCGTGCATGAGATAGGGCTGCAGGCGGCATTTTTTGAAAGCGAACCACCAAAGGGTGTTGCCGTCTGGTTGGCCTTGGTGGGTGCTGTGCCGGTGCTGTGCATGGAGCTGACCCCCGGAGAGGCGCGCAAGCTGCCCAAGCTGACGGGTTACCTTGGACCGGTCTTGATCGCATGCGGCCCGGATGGTAGCTTCGAGCGCGATGGCGACACGGTGGCGAGTTGGCGCGTGCCCTTGCCGCATGCGGCTGAGCGCAGCGGGCTGTGGGCAGCCCACACGCCGGACGCCAAACTTGCCGATAGGCTGGGCGTGCAGTATCGCTATGACGCCGCGCGCATTCAGCAGTTGGGTCGGGCCGCGCGTTACCAGGCAAACCTGGACAACGCGCAACATGTTGCGCACGGCCACATCAGTCTTGCGGCGCGCAGTGGCGTCGCGGCCGAACTAGGTACGCTGGCCGAACTGATGCCCGAGGACATTGTCGATGCGGCGCTCATTGTTCCGGCGAACTTGCGCGTGTCGCTCACATCGTTGCGCCATCGCTGCGAATTGCGCGAAACCCTTGCCGACAGGCTGGGCCCCTCGGCACGCACACGTTACAAACCCGGCGTGCGTGCCCTGCTGGTCGGCCCCTCAGGGACAGGCAAAACGCTGGCGGCTGGCTGGCTGGCCACCCAACTGGGGTTGCCGCTCTACCGCGTTGATGCAGCCTCGGTGACGAGCAAATATATCGGCGAGACGGAGAAGAATCTCGCCCAACTGTTCGCCCGGGCCGAGCATGCCGAAGTGGTGTTGCTGTTCGATGAAGCCGACTCGCTGTTTGGCAAGCGCACCGACGTGAAGGAGTCGAATGACAAGTTCGCCAATGCCCAGACCAATTATCTGCTGCAGCGCATCGAGTCTTTCCAGGGTATCGCGATACTCACCAGCAATAGTCGCAACCGTTTTGACAGCGCTTTTACCCGTCGGCTTGATGCCATTCTTGATTTCCCGCAACCCACGCCTGAGGAGCGTCGTGCGCTGTGGCGCAGTCATCTCGGTGAGACGCATTTGCTGTCGGGCGGCGAGCTCAATCGCATCGCTGCCGCCTGTGATCTGGCCGGGGGCCACATTCGCAACGTGGTGCTGGCCGCTGCCGCGCGGGCACGTCATGCACGGCGCGACATCGAATATGCCGATGTATTGGGTGGCATTAGAGCCGAGTGTCGCAAGCTTGGGCGGCAGGTGCCGGCCGGCCTGGGTGATGGCAGTGCGGAGGCCTGATGGGTAGCCTCGCCTCCGCTCCTATTGTCCGCCGTGATCCGAAACCTGATTCGGCCCGCCCAACACCAACGGTCAATAAGCTTGACGAAACACAAGCGCGGAGTGTGGGGGTGCCACGTTATCTGAGCGTGGTGCGACCCGTGTCGTCGGAGGCTTCTGCACCCGAGGCGATCAAGAATACGGAAAATACCATACCTACTGCCGATGCAAACGCTGGTGGCGCCGCAAGCCATTCTGCTAGCACAGAGGCGTCGCCAAACGATGCGGCCTTGACGGGTACTGCTGCGACAACACAATCTGTCGCACCGGCACCACTTGCTGCAGTCGACACGGAGGTAATCGACGCTGAGCTGTCAGAGGTCACTGCGGATCCGACTATCGTGGCGGATCGCCACCCAGGCAGTCCGACCTTGCTGAAGCCACCACCAGGACAAGACACCATCGCTGAAGCAGCACCAGTGCCCCCGGCCCCCCCTGTAACGCCGGCACGCGCAGCAGATGCATCGGCTTCTACTAAGGGTATTGCTACGCAATCTGCTGCGGAAGAGGTCGACATCAATCAGCAATTGGCGAATCAAGCCAAGGAAATCGATTCAGCCGGTCGGCAAGCTGCCCCCGGCGGGCTTGCACAAGGCGATGGCGGTGACGACGGTGGTACAGAGGCGAAAGGCGATGCGGGCATCGAAACATCAGCGGGCGGTGGCGCAGTGGGTGCTGCAGGCGGCGATGCGGGAGGGAGGGTCGGTGGCAGTGGCAGTGGCAGTGGATCGAGTGAAGGCAGCGCCGCGATAGCGGGTGCAGTGCCGCCGCCCCAACCGGACGCATTGCAGGCGCAAATGCCTGGACGAAGCCTGTCTCAGGATGAATTCGTGGGAATGTTCGAGGCGGGCAATACGCCCGAGCAAGACCAGGCGTTGCTGGCCGGAATGATGATGGCATTGCGTGGTGAAGTTGAGCAAGAGAAGGCTTCCATCCTGGCCGACGCGGAGGCACAGAAGCAACAGATTCTCGTTGCTGCTGAGGCGCAGGCAGAGACAATGCGCGCTACCGCAGCAGCAACGATCGAAAGAGTTATGGGAAGCTATGCCGCTGCGCGTGAGGCTCTGACAGCAACCACTGCGAGCAATAAGGCGGCGCTCACGGAGCAAATTGCGCAACAAGTGGCGCAAATCGAAACGGAATCCGCAGCCAAGGCGGCTGATGCGGACGCTCAACTTACTGCACGTCAGACACAGATAAATGACAGTGCTGCAACGCAAAGCGCACAACCCCAACAATTCGCTAATCAAGAAGCTGTACGCGCTGAGGCTGCACTTGAAGCTGCGGCCCGTGAATGCGACACGGCCGGCGCTGCTGAAGCGACCAATTATCCCGGCAGCGATGACCACAATCCGGAAAAACGTGCCGCCGCACAAGATGTATCTGATCGCAGTGCAGCTGATATTCGTGAGAAAAAAGCTCCGCTAGCCGAAGATATCCGATCGCGCTCAGCGGACTCGTCGGCGAAGTATTTCGAATATGCCAATAGCGTAAGCGCACAGATAGAACAGGCTCGCGCGGATTTCATACCGTCGCTGGCACAATTTGCCACAGAAGCAACAGCATCGGTGCAACAGTGCGAAGCAGGAGTCAGTGCCAGTCTCGATCAGCGCCTGGCAGTCGATTTGGCAGCACTCGATGCGGCAGAACAAAGCTGTATTGCTCAAGTAGAGCAAGCGCAAACTGCAGCGCTGGCGCAGATTGATACGCAATCGAATCAAGCATGCAGCGATATCGATAGCCAAACCGCGACGTTGCTGGAAAATATTGACGCCAGCATGCAGGAAACAGAAACAGTTGTATTCGGCAGCAGCGCTGCATATGTGCCAGGCATGCGTGACATCATCGAGGCCACACAGACAGCAATTTCAAGTGCGACAAGCCAGGGCCGCGCCAGTCTGGCGGATAGTGCGATGTCTGTGGCGGATGGGCTAGCCAGTTTTGCCGGTGAATTTTCCTCACAGATGAATAGTCTTGCCAGCGGTGCTGCCAAGGTGGCAGACGCCATTCAACAAGGCGGGGAGTCTGCCGGTGAATCAATGCTGCAAGGGCAGGCGCAGCAAGCTGCACAAACTGCTCTGAGCGTTGCGACGGAACAAGAGAGTCTGACGCGCCAGGTGCTTGTGGAGATAGACGCCGCAGTGACCACCGCCGAGGCGGACATGGCCGCCATCAACGACAGGTTCCAGACGGAGCTTACCGCCGGGGTTAATGAGAGTATCCAGAAGGCCATCCTGCCGCGCACGGATCAAATAGAAACCCGTGCTCACGAAGCTGCCGAACAAGTCGACGACTCCTGGTACAAAGGCTTGGGGCGTGCGCTTTTGCAGATCGTTATCGGCCTAGTGATCATGGTGGTCGTCGCGTTGGTCGTGGCTGCGATAGCCGCTGCCTTCGGCGTGATTCTGACCGCATGGACAGCCGTGATGATCGCGGGGGCAATCCTGCTCGTAGTCGGTTTTGTGCTGGCGATCTATTCGCGTGCCCGACAACCGGAATTGGCAAATGCGCCTTGGTATCAGGTAGCAGGTATCGCGTTGCTGGACACGGTGGGCTACACGGGCATTCACGAGTCAATCAGCGGACGTGATTTCGTCACCAATCAGACACTGACGGCTGGCCAGCGCACAGAGCGGGGCGTGATGGGCGCCGTGACAATGATCTCCCTGGTCCTCGGTGCACGTTCTGCGATAAAAGGGCCGCCGGGCGGCGCATTTACGCGGCCCAATACATTGCCGCGCGGTTTTGTCGGGTGGGCAGAAGCGCTGCCACAGGCATGGCGCGGTTCCCGCATATTGGCGATAGAAATGTGGCAAGGCACGCGTCAAGGCGCATCCTCCGTTTCCGAGTGGGTGCGCACCCGCTTGCTGGGCAGGGAGCCGACCCGACCCTCACCAGAAGCATTGGCGAATGTAGGTGAACCATCCAATACCACGACAGGTTCTCATGTCGAGCCTACCCCCGACAACCTCAACCCACCGCCGCCACGTCCAGAAGAGTTACCGTATCGCAATCCACCTGAGATTGCCGTTGCGCGCCGGGGGCAGCCGATTGACGTCAGTGCAATGGATCCGAATCGCACGTACTTGTGGGCAGTGGACGCTGAAGGCAATTTCATTATCGCGCCAGAGGATCAGCCCGGTTTTGGTCGTATGGTGAAACATGGTGATCTGGTGCCTGGCGCGGGCGGTGAGTTCCGTGGCGCCGCGCGGGCCGGTGGTGAGATGCGGGCACGTGTCAACCCGGACACCGGAGAGGTGACCTGGGTCATGGACAGCGACTCCAGCTACAGCTTTGCACGTACCGATCAACAAGTGCTTGGGGAACCCAGTCGAGCTGCTGCGCACGACTTGCTAACGGATACGGGGACCGACACTTCAAATATCGACGTCAAGATGGGCGACCGGTGGCTGCTCACTCCGCCGCAAGCTCCTCGCCCAGGCGCTGCGCCAATTGTGCCACCCGCACAGATTCCACCCGACCGCCGTGACGCGTCGGCCTCGCCGTGAATGCTGTAATCGGTGTGAGGAATACTGCATGGCTTTGTGTGTCAACGAACTCATCGCGTACACGTTCTTGGCACGTGGCTTGTCGACGGCTGGCGATCGAGTCGATGACAGTGTGGGCGGCTGCGCAGGATGATCTGCGCACGGCTTGCTCATTATCAAACGACGTTCATTTAAATACAGGGGGCCGCGATGCGACACACAAGCAAGCGAAGCGCAGCAATACCAAAATCCGCCGCAAGCTCACAGCGGTCCAAGTCAGGCCCGACCCGCCCGGGCATACCGCGTTTCATGTGTGGCGGCCCGGGGGCCGAGCTGTCCACTCCGGCGGCCCGGTTCAAAGTCGGCGCTGACGATAGCCCACATGAGATGGCTGCGAATCGCACGGCCAGCAAGGCGCTGCACGCCGCTGCACCAACGCATACCGGCGCGGCCGAGACGGCCCAGCATGGGGGTAAGAGCTGGAGCGTGGGCGC
>CANFNO010000117.1 GCA_947447845.1 Burkholderiales bacterium
GGGAAGAACTGACCCAGGGCGATCCCTGCGACGATGCACAGCAGCACCCAGACCGTGAGGTAGCGCTCGAACACACTCATCTTGCTACCAGCGGCCTGCTTGGCCGTGACTTCACATTGAACAGACATGGGGACTTTCTTCAGGTACTTCAGGCTTTTCAGGAATTGGCCAATTGGCGTGCGCTGGACTGCAGCAGGGCTTGCTCCAGCTTGGCATCGGGCAGACTGCAAAACAATTCCAGACGGCGCTTGATGGCATGCAGCGTCTTGCGGAAGGCTTCCAGCTTTTCGGTATCGCTGCCGTCACCTTCTGACGGATCGGGGTAGCTCCAGTGCGCAGTGGCGGGGTGACCGGGCCAGACCGGGCATGCCTCACCGGCAGCGTTGTCGCACACCGTGATGATCAGGTTCATCTGCGGCGCGTCAGTCCCGGCAAACACGTCCCAGCTCTTGCTGTGCAGGCCTTCGGTGCTGATGCCGGCGTTTTTCAACACCTGCAAGCCAAGCGGGTTAGGTTGCTGGTTGTCACGCGGACTGCTGCCGGCGGAGAAAGCCGTGAAGCGGCCTTTGCCAATCGTGTTCAGCAAGGCCTCGGCCAATATGCTGCGGGCTGAGTTGTGCGTGCACAGAAAAAGCACGTTCAATGGTTTGGTTTCGTGGGTCATGGGAGAGTGCGTTAGCAAGTGGAGGTAGAAGGGGAGGAAGGGTTGCACTGCGTGGACGGCTCGACGATGCAAGGCTGACCCTGACAGCAGTTTTGGGTGAGATAGGCCAGCACCGCATTCATGCGGTCGAACTGTGCGCGGTAAATCAGATTGCGCCCTATCCGCTCCTGCGTGATCAGGTCCGCGTTGAGCAGTTCCTTGAGGTGAAAAGACAGCGTGTTGGGCGCCACGCCCAGGCTCTCGGACAGGGCGCCGGGTGTGAGTCCGGGCTCGCCCGCCACCACCAAAGAGCGAAAAACTTCCAGCCGCGAGGCTTGGGCGAGAGCCGCAAGGGCTTTAACGACAGCAATTGATTCCATATTTCAATGATACTTGAAATATAGGCAATTCCACTCGATGGTTTAAGTCGCACTTAATGCGCGAGCCAGATGATCGGGACTTCTACTTCAACCAAAGGTCTTCTATGCACTCCGCACTCATCCTCTTGATCAAGCAGGTCGCAGGGGTCAGCATCGCTGCCTTGGCTGTGGTCGTATTCGTGGCCTTTGTGTCCATTCCCTACACGCTCAACGGCCATCCCGGTGAGGCCCGCGCCACGGACAGCGCAGTTCAACACCTGACCTGATGCGCAAGTGCCCGCGGGCACAAAACGCCTGGTGCCTTCAGGCGAGCGCTTCGTGCAATTCGCACAGCGCCAGCGTCAGTTTGTGCTTGGGGTCGAGGTGAATCATGGGCAGCGATTGCTCATGCGATTCACGGATCCGCACGCTGGACGGCAGATAGGGTTTAAGCACCGGCAGGCCTTCGGCAATCAGCTCGTCCACGATGCGTTGCGGCAGGTTGGCACGCGGCTGAAACTGGTTCACCACAATGCCTTTGACTTCCAGGTCGGCGTTGTGGTCGGCCTTGATTTCCTGCACGTTTTCCAGCAACGTATAGAGCGCTTTGCGGGAAAAGTCGTCGCAATCAAACGGGATCAGGCAACCGCTGGCACCGATCAGCGCTGAGCGCGTATAAAAGTTCAGTGCAGGTGGCGTGTCGATATAAATGCGGTCGTAGGTATCGCCCAGCTTCTGCAATGTCTCGCGCAACTTGTAGATTTTTTGGCGCGACTCCAGCTTGGCCTGCATTTCGTTCAGTTCAGGGTCCGAGCCCATCAGGTGCAGGTTCTCGAATGGTGTTTCCACGATGTAGTCTGTGGGCACGACGGGCTTGAAACTGTAGCCCAGGCAGAACTCAAAAAAGCCACCCACATTGGCACCTTCCGGCCCTTCCGTGTTACCCATCAAATAGCTGCTGGAGTTGCCTTGCGGGTCCAGGTCTATGACCAGGGTACGCAGGCCTTGGCTCGCGCTGATGGCGGCCAGATTGCAGGTGATCGTCGATTTGCCGACGCCCCCTTTTTGGTTGAATACAACAAGCGCCATTCCGGGTGTTCCTTCACTTCATTCTTCGATCGATCAAGCTGAACTTTGAGTGTACCCGCCAGAGTCAGCTTGCTTCATCCGGCCAGGCCCAATGCTGAAGCAAGGAATGCGCCACGGCATAGACGGGTGGCAACAGAAATCTGGCATCCGGCTGCCCGGCAAGAGCTGCGCGGATCTCGTCGCGGCTGAGCCAGACCGCGTCTTCCAATTCATGGGTGTCGATGCGCAGCGCGTCATCCTGCACCTCGGCGATACAGGCCAGCATCAGTTGCGCAGGAAAGGGCCAGGCCTGGCTGGTGACATAGCGCACCTTGCTGGCGCGCACACCGGCCTCTTCAAACAGCTCGCGGGCAACCGCCTCTTCCACCGTTTCGCCAGGTTCCAGAAAACCTGCCAGCGCCGAGTAGCGCCCTTTGGGCCAGCTGGCTTGGCGTCCCAGCAAGGCCCGATCACCGTGCTCGGCCAGCATGATGACCACCGGGTCGACACGCGGGAAGTGCTCGCTTTCGCAGACCGAACAACGGCGACCCCAGCCCGCCCTGTGGGCCACGGTGGCGCCACCGCATTTGCCGCAAAAACGGTGGCGGCCATGCCAGTCGATCAGGCTGCGCGCTGTGCCATAAGTGGACATGTCCTGTGGCCCCAGCAGCGACAGCACTTCCATGGTGCGCGGCGTGCGGTACAAAGGCGCCTCGGCAGAGTGCTGTTGCAGCCCCACAAAGTGCGGAATGCCCTCCAGCAGCCCCAGCAGGATCAGCGTTGCGTCGCGGGCTTCTGCCGGTTCGCGGCCCTGAAGTTCGACCCAGACCAGCGCACCCTCCTCGGTCAGCGCCGGATCAAAGCCCTGCAATTGCAGAATCCTTGCCTGCGGGTGCTGCAGCAAGGTGGCAAGCGCTGCCACATCGCCACGAAGATGGTCAGCGCGATCAAACGCGCTGCCGCTAAAGCCAGGTTGAAAAGGTGTCATGTCTCTGTGCCGGTAAATCAGCGTTGCATTATGGCCATGCGGGCCTTGTCGCGCCGCCGCATCCCTATGGCCTGGAACTAACGTGCGAAGCCATTTCCTAGCACATCCGAATAAACGATCTGCATGGTTTTTAGGCATGCTTCGCCAGCCCAATAGGCATGCGGGTTTGGCATGCTTACCCCACAGTTATCCCCAACTCAGCGCACAGATTGTGTGGAGGGATTTTGCGCTTGGAGTGCCTGCCAGACGGCTTCCATCCGGCTGGTGACGGCGGCGTCCATGGCCATGGGGCGGCCCCATTCGCGGCTGGTTTCGCCCGGCCACTTGTTGGTGGCATCAATGCCCATCTTGCTGCCCAGGCCACTCACCGGTGAGGCGAAGTCCAAGTAGTCGATGGGAGTGTTGTCGGCCAGCAGCGTGTCGCGCAGCGGGTCCACGCGGGTGGTGATGGCCCAGATGACTTCGGCCCAGTCGCAGATGTTGACGTCCTCGTCCACCACCACGATGAACTTGGTGTACATGAACTGGCGCAGAAAACTCCAGATGCCAAACATCACGCGCCTTGCATGGCCGGGGTAGGACTTCTTGATCTGTACCACCGCCATGCGGTAACTGCAGCCCTCGGGCGGCAAATAGAAATCGGTGATCTCGGGGTACTGACGCTGCAGCAGGGGCACAAACAGCTCATTCATGGCCAGGCCAAGCATGGCCGGTTCATCGGGTGGCTTGCCGGTGTAGGTCGAGTGGTAGATGGGCTCGCGCTTGCGCGTGATGCGGTCGATGGTGAACACCGGAAACGCGGCCTGCTCGTTGTAGTAGCCGGTGTGGTCGCCATACGGGCCTTCCAGCGCATGTTCATAGCCGCTGGGGTGGTTTGCATCCGAGTAGATGTGGCCTTCGAGCACGATCTCGGCAGAGGCTGGCACGCGCAACTCGCTGCCCATGGCCTTGACCAACTCGGTGCGACTGCCACGCAGCAACCCCGCAAACTGGTATTCCGACAAGCTGTCGGGCACCGGGGTTACGGCGCCCAGGATGGTGGCTGGGTCAGCCCCCAGCGCCACGCACACGGGATAGGGCTCGCCCGGGTGTGCAATGCTGTGCTCGCGGAAGTCCAGCGCACCGCCGCGCTGCGCCAGCCAGCGCATGATGACCTTGTTGCGCGCGATCACCTGCTGGCGGTAAATGCCCAGGTTTTGTCGCGTCTTGTTGGGGCCCTTGGTTATCACCAGGCCCCAAGTAATGAGTGGCGCCACGTCACCGGGCCAGCAATGCTGAATCGGCAAGCTGGCCAAATCGACATCGGGCCCTTCCAGCACCACATCCTGGCAGGCGGCAGAGCGCAACTCTTTGGGCGCCATGTTCCAAAGCGTTTTCACCAAAGAGCCCAGGCCGACAAATTCCTTGAAACCGCGCGGCGCCTCCGGCTCTTTGAGCGAGGCCAGCACCTGGCCAAACTTTCGCATTTCACTGATGTCGGACACGCCCATGCCCAAGGCCACGCGGCGCGTGCTGCCAAACAAATTGCCCAGCACCGGGATGCTGTGGCCGATGGGGTTCTCAAACAGCATTGCCGGGCCACCGGCACGCAGGCTGCGATCGCACAGGGCCGTCATTTCGAGGTGCGGCGAGACCGGTTGCGCCACGCGCACGAGTTCGCCCATCTGCTCCAACTGGGCCATGAATTCCCGCAAATCCCGATAGGCCATGTCGGGTCAGGCCAGTGCAGGCGAAAGTGCGTTTTCCTGTGGCAATCCGCCCCAGCGTTGCGCATCGGATTGCGGCAAGCCCAGCACATCCAGCACGCGGCTAACGGTCTGGTTCACCACCTCGTCAATAGACGCTGGTGCGTTGTAAAAGCTGGGCATGGGCGGAAAGATGATGCCGCCCATTTCGGTGACGGTGGTCATGTTGCGCAGGTGCGCCAGGTTAAGCGGCGTCTCGCGCACCATGAGCACCAGGCGCCGCCGCTCCTTGAGCATGACGTCGGCAGCGCGCGTCAACAGGTTGTCGGACAGGCCAAGCGCCACAGCCGCCAAAGTGCGCATGGAGCACGGTGCGATCACCATGCCATCGCACTGAAAGGAGCCGCTGGCAATTTGTGCGCCCACGTCATGTGCTGCGTGCACAACGTCGGCCAGTTCCTCGACGTGCGCGCGGTCCATCTTCATTTCGTGGCGCAGGGTCAGCAGGCCCGCGCCGGACACTGTCAGATGCGTTTGCACACCCGGCATGGCTTTGAGCATTTGCAGCAGGCGCACACCGTAGATGGCACCGCTGGCGCCGGTAATCGCAACAATAATTTTTTTCATGAAATGGCCGTTGTAATGAATGGGTAGACGGATCAATTAGCCCGGCATGAGACGTGACTTCAGGCTGGCCAGTACGCGCGAAGGTTTGAATGGCTCCAGGGTCACCAGGGGCGCTTCAATCGCGTCCAGCGTGTTCTTCACCAGGAGCCCGAGTTCGGTATCGCCCTCCATCGCCAGGCGACGGCTGAAGAACAGCGTATCCGGGTCTTCCAGGCGACGCGCCAGCAACAGGAAGTCGTAAGCGCTGGCAGAAATGGTGAGGTCAGCCTCGCCCGCATTCTGGCTGGCAACAAAGCGATCATGGGTCCACGCAAAGTCAAAAGCCCACTGCGCATCCGTCACGCGCAGGCGCAGTTTTTTGCCCACCAGCAGTGACTTCACATCGCTGGCCAGGTGCTTGGTCAGCGCCAGATTCAGGCCAGCTACAAACAGCAACGAACCGGGGTAGGCAGGCAAGCGGGCCAGCAGATCGCCCACGGGTTTGGGGACTAGATAGGTGGGTGTTGTCATGTTGAAGTCTTTCTGAATCAAGCCAACGCAGCTTGCGCTTCCCTGTCTTGGGTTTTGGAGGCCACTTGGATCATGCCGGGCTGGCCGTACCAGTAGCCATTGCAGGGCTCGCCCGGTAGATAGGCGTCAATCGATTGCTGCGCCTGCGCCGCGCTTTGGGTGCCTTTGCGCACCGCATCAAAAGCCTGCAGGATCTCCAGCGTGTTGCTCGACTGCGGGCTAACGCGCAGCACATCCACGCCGAGCGCACGCATATCTTTCAGCTCGGCCAAGAGCGAGTACACACGGGCCGACTGCGTCTGCGTGCCATTGAGCACCAGGAAACTTTCGTCTTCACGGGTGCGCATCAACAGGCCATCGGGATAGTGGATGCAGCTGAACTGGCAGTCATCCTTGGGCACATTGCGGTGCCGCGCGGTAAAGCAGCGCGCCGAAAATGCCAGCGGCATACGACCAAAGGCAAACACTTCGGTCTGCAAATTCGCCGGGCGATCACGCAGGATCAGCGCCAGATCGTCACGGCTCATCTCCAGCGGCATCACCCACCGCTCGGCCCCCAAACTCGCCAGCCATTGCAGCGTGGGCAGGTTGTAGACGTTGAGATGCGGCCCAGCCACAAACGGGACCTTGGAGGCCATGCAGTGCACTGCGCCCATGTCATTGGCTTCGACCTTGAAGTGCGCGTTGCGGGTGATCTTGTGCAGCACGGTGACATCGGCACCGGACTCAATCAGCACCTGGGTGGACATCACCACTTCCTTGCCCGCAGCGCGCAGTCGTCCAGCGATATCGAGCCAGTCGTTCAGGCGCATTTCGTGGCGGCGCGAGCACACGGTTTCTCCGAGGTAGACGATGTCCACTGGCGCTTTTGCAACCATGGCGTAAAAGGCCAGCGTGGTTTCGCGCGGCCAGTAGTACAGAAGAGGACCCAGGGCGAGCTTCATGCAGGCATTCCTAAAACGAAATACGGATTCATTCCTTTGCCACATCGAGCGTGAACGCGAAGGCCCGCCGCAGACAGTGCGAAACGCACAGCAACGCGGGGCGACAAAGTGCACGCTTGATTTGGCACAGGAATCATTTCCAGGGGCGGTGGTAGGCGCCCAGGGTGTGCTGCTGGCCCTCGGCCACCTTGTCCAGCGCAGTCATCCAGTTCGGCTTGGCTGAATAGCGGAGTGGGTTGGCCACGCAGGTATCAATCGCCTCTCGCCAGACCTTGGTCACCTGCGCCACGTAGGCCGGGCTGCGCTGACGCCCTTCGATCTTGATGGCGCCCACCCCCATCGCCAGCAACTGCGGCAGCAACTCCAAAGTGTTGAGGCTGGTGGGCTCTTCCACGGCGTAATAGTTGTGCTCATCGCCGACATCAAAGCGACCCTTGCACAACGTCGGGTAACCGGCGTTTTCTCCGGGAGCGTAGCGGTCAATCAGCACACCGTTTAGCCGTGACTCGCGCCCCAGGGGCGTCTCTTGCCAGCGCACCGCCTTGGGTGGCGAGCACACACCGTGCGTGTTGGGCGCCTCGCCCGTCACATACGAGGACAGCGCGCATCGCCCTTCGACCATCACGCACAGGCTGCCAAAGCCAAACACTTCAATCTCGACGGGCGTCTTCTCCAGCAACTGCTCCACCTGCAACATGGACAAAACGCGTGGCAACACAGCGCGCGAGATGCCGAAGTACTCGTAATAGAAATTGATGGCTTCGTAATTGGTGGCCGAGCCCTGCACCGACA
>CANFNO010000118.1 GCA_947447845.1 Burkholderiales bacterium
ACGGCAAGCAATACGAAGAAATCATCAAGGAAGGTCTGCTGAACAACCTGGATGACGTAGCTGCCAAGGGCAACTGGGACAAGATCCTGCCCGAGAAGATCAAGGGCCAGGTGAAGGTGAACGGCCACTACTACGCCGTGCCCGTGAACTTGCACAACGAAAACTGGATCTGGTACAACAAGGCCGTGCTGGCCAAGGCTGGCGTGACCAAAGACCCGGCAAACCTGGATGAGATCTTTGCTGCCATGGACAAGGTCAAGGCCACCGGTGTGACCGCATTGGCACTGGGTGGGCAAGGCTGGCAGGAAAACATCGCTTTCCGCTCCATCCTGATCGCCACCGGCGGCAAGGACCTGTACCTGAAGACCCTGAAAAACAAGGACGTGTCCGGCCCTGGTTTCCTGAAGGCGGTGGAAAACTTCAAGAAGCTGAAGTCCTACATTGATCCAGGCTCTCCTGGCCGCGATTGGAACCTTGCAACGGGCATGGTGATCGACGGCAAAGCTGGCTTCCAGTTGATGGGTGACTGGGCCAAGGGCGAGTTCATCAACGCCAACAAGACGGCTGGCAAGGAATTCGGTTGCTTCATGGCTGGTGGCGCAAACAGCCCCTACTCCATTGGCGGTGACGTGTTCGTATTCCCGCGCAACAAGGCTGCGGGCAGCGCCGACACCCAGAGGAAACTGGCTGAGATGATGATTTCTCCTGCGATTCAAGTGGCTTTCAACAACAAGAAGGGTTCCATCCCCATCCGCACGGACGTAGACCTGAGCGGTGTGGACATCTGCGCCGCAGGTGGTGTGAAGGCTGTGAAAGAAAATCGCCTGATCGAAGGTATCGACGACCTGCTGTCGCCTGACGTCAAGGGTGCATTTGAAGATGCCATCAGCAAGTTCTGGAACTCCAACCAGTCCGCTGACGAGGCCGTCAAGGCCGTTGCAGCCGCTCTGAAGCTGTAAAGCGCCTGTGATCGGGGAACTGCGCCCTTGGGTGCAACTTCCCCGATCTCTTCCTTTTGGATGAGGTTCGGCCGGGTGGGGAATATTGGCCCGGCTGAATTGTTGATTGACATGAGATTTACACCATGGCACGAAGTTCACGACCACGACGCATCAACCTGGCATTGAATGCCGCCTTGCTGCCGCTGGCCATTACCACCTTGTTGGCCTACATAGGTTCGGTGCTTTGGAGTATCCGGATTTCGTTTTCCACGTCCAGAATGCTGCCCAAGGACGACTGGGTCGGCTTCATGCAATTTGAACGTTTGTTCCACACCGACCGCTGGATGGTGTCTTTGCAACACATGGGCATTCTTGCGGTGGTCTACATCGGCGGCGTCATAGTGTTGGGTAGCCTGATGGCCATCTTCATTGACCAGCGCGTCAAAGGCGAAAGCTTGTTCCGCACGATTTTTCTGTACCCGTTTGCCATGAGCTTCGTGGTTACCGGGCTGATCTGGCAGTGGCTGTTTAATCCCGGCCTGGGGCTTCAGCATGCATTGCGTGAAATGGGATGGGAATCTTTCACGCTGGACTGGACCACCCGGCAGGATTTGGTCATTTACGCCGTCGGCTTAGCCATGGTCTGGCAAGGCTCGGGTACGACCATGGCCATCATTCTGGCCGCCCTGCGCGGCGTGGACGAAGAACAATGGAAAGCCGCCCAACTCGAGGGCGTGTCCAAACCGCGCTACTACTTCAGCATCGTGTTGCCGCAAATTGGCCCGGCCTTTGCCACCTCCTTTGTGTTGCTGGCCGTAGCGCTGGTCCGGACCTTTGACATCGTCGCCATCATGACCCATGGTGGCCCCGGCGATGCCAGTGAGGTACCCGCCAAATTCATCATTGATCACCTGTTTGAGCGTAGCAATATCGCGCTGGCGTCAGCAGCCTCGGTCGTCATGCTGATCACGGTCTTTACCGTGCTGACGCCGCTGCTGTACTGGCGCTCCAAAGTCCAAGCCCAGCTGAACGCCGGCCACTGAAAGCCCATACGCTATGAATTCAACTGTTTCCCTGCCTCCCAAGGCCCCGCGCCCTCGCCGCAGTGCTTTCACGCCCGCGCGCCTGGGGGTGTATGGCTTCCTGATCAGCGTTTCCGCTTTCTTTCTTCTACCCCTGTACGTGATGGTTGTCACGTCCCTGAAGACCGGGCCCGAAGTCCGTGAGGCCCTTCTGTTTGCATTTCCACACGATCCGCAATTCGGGAACTGGAGTGAAGCCTGGTCCACTGCCTGTATCTCGGTGGCCTGTGAAGGCATTCAGGGTGGCTTCTGGAACTCGGTGCGCCTGGTTGTGCCGGCCACGGTTCTGTCGGTCTTTCTGGGTGCGCTCAACGGCTACGCGCTGAGCTTCTGGCGCTCCAAATGGGGCGACATGCTGTTTGCCATCCTCATGCTGGGCGCGTTTGTGCCCTTCCAGGTCATGATCTACCCGCTGGTGTCCTGGTTCCGCATGGGCGGCTTCTACAACACATACTGGGCCATTCTGCTGGTGCACTGCATCTTCGGCATGCCGGTTTTGACGCTGCTGTTTCGCAACTACTACGTCTCGGTTCCGCAAGAGTTGTTCAAGGCCGCGCGCATTGACGGTGGTGGCTTCTGGCGCATCTTCCTGCAATTGATGCTGCCCATGGGTACGCCCATGCTGATCGTGGCCACCATTCTGCAGGTCACCGGCATCTGGAACGACTACCTGTTCGGCCTGATTTTTGCAGGCAAGGACAACTACCCCATGACCGTGCAGCTCAACAACCTGGTCAACACCACGTTTGGAGAGCGCCGCTACCACATTGACATGGCGGCCACGATTCTGACCTCCATGGTGCCGCTGGCTGTGTACTTCTTCTCCGGACGCTGGTTCGTCCGTGGCATTGCCGCAGGCGCCGTCAAAGGCTAATCCCTTCTTTTTCACCCCTCACAACAAAGAACCACCATGGCCAGCGTCCATATCAAAGACCTCGATATTGTTTTGGGGGGCAACAGCATCCTCAAGTCCATGAACCTGCAAGTAGAAGACGGTGAATTTCTTGTTTTGCTGGGGCCTTCAGGTTGCGGCAAGTCCACCCTGCTCCACTCCGTTGCCGGCTTCTACGACGTCAACGATGGCCAGATCATCATCGGTGACAAAGACGTCACCTGGGCCGATCCAAAGGACCGGGACATCGGCATGGTTTTCCAGTCATATGCGCTCTACCCCACCATGAACGTGGAGCTCAACATGTCTTTTGGCCTGCGGGTTGCGCGGGTAGACAAGGCCGAAATTGCGAAGCGCGTGAACCGCGCAGCCGAGATGTTGCAGCTCAAAGACCTGCTCAAACGCAGGCCCTCACAGCTCTCCGGTGGTCAACGCCAGCGTGTGGCTATTGGCCGTGCACTGGTGCGCGATGCCAAGGTATTCCTGTTTGATGAGCCGCTCTCCAACCTGGACGCCAAACTACGTGCAGAGTTGCGACGCGAGCTCAAAGAGCTGCACCAAAACCTGAATGCCACCATGATCTATGTGACCCACGACCAGGTGGAAGCCATGACCCTGGCGGACCGGATTGCGGTGATGCGTTTCGGAAAGATTCAACAAATCGATACACCCGCCATGGTGTATGGCAAGCCCAACAATGTATTTGTGGCGGGCTTTTTGGGCTCTCCCAGCATGAACTTCATCAAGGGAAAAATGGCAGTCGCTGGTGGCCGCACCAGCGTGCAAGCAGGTGAATTTGCGCTGGACGTATCGGCATATCCATTCCTGGCTGCGCCGCAACATGCGCAGGAAGTCATCTTGGGCATCCGCCCCGAACACATCCAACTTGTGGGCGAGAGTGTTGCAGGCACCGTGCCGGGCAAGGTCAAGTTGGTAGAACCCATGGGCGCACACCAGATCATCTGGGTGGACTGCCAGGGTCAGACCATGAGCATCCACACTGAAAGTTCAACGCACTATCACGTCGGCGACGCGCTGAATTTGTCTGTCGATTCCGCCCGCGCATCCATTTTCCACAGCGATGGCGAAAGCCGACTCTGATGGTCCCCTTACGATAGCTTCTGCGCACCAAGTGAAAGTCCAGCTTTTGTGATTGCGAAACGTTGGCATACGGGACATCGAATAGTCTTCTGCTCACCGGATTCCAGATGTGATTGAAGACATCGTGTGGCGTGTTCTATTGGGAAAGTCCCGTCTCGAGGAAGCGCACCATTTCGAGGGAAAGCGTTAGATCGGCGCCGTTGAGTGAATCGGTCAGATGCTTTGCGTCCAGGGGGCCAATGATCGGTATGGCAACAAATGACTGCGACGCGATGTAAGCCAGTGCAACCGCCGATACGGTGGTGTTCAGCCGGTGCGCCAGCGCTTGTGCGCGTGCCACGCGTGCCAGACTCTCGGCGTTCTCAAAATCCCGGCGCAATTCGGGTTTGAGGAGAGCCACACCAACTTCGGCGGCCTTGCTCAAGAACCCTCTCGCCTGAGAGGTGTAACACACCACGCCCAGGTCCGCGTTGGTGTAATAGGCTTGAGCGTCTGCATCCATCAAGGCATGGTCGCTGGCAAACACTCCGGGATTGGCAACCGCCAGACTCCAATGCACCTGGCTGGCAACAAAGGGAGACAAGCCATGTTGCCGGGCATAAGTCAAGGCTGCTCCAATGCGGTCGGGTCGCCAATTGGAACACCCTAAATAGCGGACTTTTCCCCGTTGAACCTGTTGATTCAGTGGCTCCAGAATTTCTGCTACGGGGCGCTCAGGATCATCCCGATGGACCCAGTACAGGTCAATTTGCTTTACTCCCAAACAGTCCAGACTCTCGTCCAGGTCGTGTGCGATTTCTTCGGGGGCCAGGCGCGGAATGAGCGGGGTCGCCAGATCGGGATGTCCCCCTTTGGTGGACAGGACCACGCGCTCTCGGTTCCCGGCCTTGCGCAGCCATTGGCCAAGGGTCTTCTCGCTTTTGTGTCGTTCGCCGCCTAGCCAATCGGCGTAGACGTGTGCAGTGTCCAGCAAGTTGCCGCCTGCGGCGCAGTATGCATCGAGCAATTTGAAGGATTCGTCAGGCGATACAACGCTGCCAAATGCGGCCGTTCCAAGGCAGATACTCGCGATCCGCAAATCAGTGTTCGGGATGATTTTGTATAGCACGGAACCCTTTCTTTTGCTGTGAAACAGGAGCCCACGCATTCTTGTGCCACGGTTTTTTCACCGCGTCATTGGACGTAGCCTGCATGCTTGCTGCCCCCCGTACGGCGAGTATGTCCAAAGCCGAAAAGCATATCAACGCGATGGCCTTCCAGGGAAGAGATCGCTGTCATCTTTCTGTTGATGGATTGATAGTCGGGCGCCACCTTTGGGCCCCCCAATGCCCTATGCCCTATGCCCTATGCCCAATGCCAGCCTCCGCAACCCGTTGGTCTGGATTGCTGTGTAGGCTTTGTGGAATGCCAATCTCATTGCGGCATTGCGCAGATCGGCGCGAGCGCTCATTGCGCAGGATTTCAAACCTCTCACCGTGACAAGCCCGGAACATGGTGGGCTGATGCCCCAAGCCCGCTCAGAAAGATGCAATACGAGATAACCTGGTCTCCAAGCAGCGGTTCGGTCGCAAGATGATCCATCGGCATCTCATGGATCGGCAAATTGCGCCAGGAAAATGCCGGGGCTTTAAATGCTACTGAGATGCACATTGCATGGCCGAGTCTTGGCACAGACCCTCAATCGAGATGCTGCGACATGAAGGAATGACTTTCGCTTAGCGTTCGCGCGAAATCAACCGGGCGGTCATGCTCGAAGACGAACAAATCCACTTGGGGCTTCAACCGGGCGAGTAGATCAGGCCAAGGAACGATTCCTTTACCGAGCGTTGTCCAGCCATCCTCATCCACTGCGGTCCCCGGCTCGGCGATGTCCTTGGCATGAATGGCCACCAGGCGATTGGCGAACAAGTCCAACCACTGTGCGGCATTCTCGCCAGCGCGGTGAACCCAGCCCAAATCCGCCTCCCAGCCGAGTTGCTCCGGGCTTGCCGCACTGAAAATCCATTCGAGCGCTGTTCGTCCTTCATAGCTGAGAAACTCCCATTCATGGTTGTGATAGGCCAAGCGCAAGCCCGAGGCATTCACGCGATCACCGATACGGCCGAGACGTTCGCTCATGGCTTTCCAGCCGGCGGCATTCCCCGAGCGAAGCCCCATCGGTAGCCAAGGCATGATGATCAGAGGGCAGCTTGTCAACTTGCAGGCTTCGACCAACATGGGCAGACCACCACTCTCCAGCAGAGCCAACGAAGCGTGCATCGAAGACACCTTTAAACCATGCTTCTCAATTGCCCTGGAAAAATCACGGGCGTTCAAGCCATGCGTCGCAACCGTTTCCACCCACTCGAAGCCGCAACTTTTTGCCAGCGCCAGTTGGGTATCAAAATCACCTGCATCCCGGATGGAATAAATTTGAAGAGAAATTTTCATAACATGTTCTCGCATTGTCAGAAATCAAATCAATGGGTAACACCTTTGGCCCGCTAGAACAACTTTTCGGTCAGGGGCTCTGGCCTCTTGCAGGTCGTAGTCATGCGCTGAACTTTGCCGGTGCGTGCCGCGTCCAGCCCACCTTCCATGACTTCCAATACATGCAAGGCAAGTTCTTCACTGCAGCGATGGGGTACACCACGCTCGATCGATTGCGCCATGTCAATGAGCCCAATACCACGCGCATTGGTGCTGTAGGGGCGCTCGTTCACCAAGGTCACCCACCGATCAAGTTGCTTGGCAAACCGCACCTTGCCACCGAAGCGGTTGGGATCATGTCCAAGAATCGTGCCGCCTTCCCCATAGAACTCCATCGGGCGATGGCTGTGTTGCCAGACATCGAAACTGCTTGTGAGCACAATCTGAGCGCCCGAGACGAAGTTCAAATGGGTGACTACATGGGTCGGTACCGCTACAGGTATCTTTTTTCCTATGTTCTCGCCCAATGCAATCACGCGGGTCGTATAGGTTGTGTGCGCCTCGCCACTTACGCTGGAGATTGGACCAAGGTGATTCACCAGATGCGTTATGTAATACACGCCGACGTCCAACAACGGCCCGGCACCCTTCTGATAAAAGAAGTCTGGATTCGGATGCCAGTGATCTGGTCCATGGCACATGAAGTGGGCTGTGCCATGGCGAATGGGCCCAACGGTACCCGCATCAATGAGAGCCCGTGTCGCTTGGGCACCGGCACCAAGAAACGTGTCTGGCGCGGCCCCGATGCGCAACTTCTTGCGCTTGGCTAGAGCAACCATCGCTTTGCCTTCGGCAAACGTGGCTGCCAATGGCTTTTCGGTGAAGAAGTGCTTGTCGGCCTGCAAAGCCTTCATGCCCGTAGCGTGGTGAGCAAGTGGCGGTGTCAGGTTAAGGATTAGAGACGCATCGCTATCGAGCAGTTCATCGACTGTCATGGCGGGTAGGCCAAATTCATCAGCGCGCTTTTTTACCGCATCCGGTGAGGCATCCGCAATGCCAACAATATTGAACTGGCGGCTGCGCTTGAGTGTTCGTAGGTAGGCGGGAAAGATGTTTCCCGTGCCGATGATGCCAATAGCCATCTTCATGATTTTTACTCCAGAAAGCGTCTAC